>CAYTAN010000034.1:0-6806 GCA_964435605.1 uncultured Dehalococcoidia bacterium | reverse complement strand
TTTTTACATGATTCAGTTGGTGCACCTGCTTGGTGGGTTGAGGGTGCCGCCACACTTTTTACGAACCTATTTCTAAACGAGTATTTTTATAAACTGTCTTATACCCAAGAACGCCAATTAACGATTGATGATGGAGAATATCCATTCAGAGTGCGTTATGAGTGGGATGATCACTTTTTACAAACTAGAAAGAAAATGATTGAAGGTAGCGACAGTGGCTGTGATCTTGTGGGAGCAGATGAAGAATACAGAGAAACAGCTAAATGTGATTGGTTTCTAATGACTGTATATCTTGCGTATATAACCTCCTACCAGACATTGTTTGTGGATTTGCTCAGTGACATGTGGGAATTAGGATTTGACGCTTCATTTCAGAAAAATGTAGGTATGTCAAAGGAGCAATTCTACAATGACTACAACAATTTCATGACAGAGAATGGTCCTGATACACCCTCACCAGATGGATTTTTCCCAGAACAAGCGCTGAAACAGCTAGTAAATTTCTGGGCTATCGATTCAGGGTGATATTCTACTAAATTAGCTATATTTTCTTGGTAGACTGTGTCATTAGGTAATAGGATTTGTGGTTTTGTATTTTTTGAGGAATTTTTAAAACTTAATTAATCAAGATACAAGGTGATGAATGGGTTCACATAAAATTCAAGACGTAAGGGTTATCCTTACAGAACCAGACAACATAAGGCTTGTGATTGTCAAAGTGGAGACGAATGATCCGAAGCTGTACGGGGTCGGATGCGCAACTTTTACTCAGAGACCGACAGCTGTTGTTGCTGCCGTCAACGATTATTTGAGGCCGTTTCTTATTGGGAAGGACCCGGTAGATATCGAAGATATCTGGCAATCATCATATGTTTCCTCCTATTGGCGTAACGGGCCGGTGTTGAATAATGCACTTAGTGGGGTAGATCAGGCTTTGTGGGATATAAAGGGAAAATTGGCAGGTATGCCTGTCCATGATTTAATCGGAGGTAAGGCTAGATCTTCTGCTGCTGTTTACGTGCACGCGAACGGTAACACTCCACAGGAAGTTGGACAGAAGGTGAGAAAATTCATTTCTGATGGATACCATCATGTTAGGGTACAAGTTGCAACTCCTGGATATTCAACTTATAGCAACTCATCATCAGCGAGAACGAAGCCAGAAAACAAGGATGATCGGCTTGGTCCAAGAATTGGGACAAATCGTATCTACGAAGCAACACCTGATCAATTACATGCGCATCCTGGTGGTATTTTTGAACCGGTTCCTTATATGAAATCAGTTGTGAATTTGTTCGAACATTTACGCTCCAGTGTAGGATGGGACGTAGAGTTAATCCACGATGTACATGAGAGGATTCCACCGATAAATGGGGTAGGCTTGGCAAAAGACCTAGAAAAATTCAAGTTGTTTTTTTTAGAGGATTTGTTTGCCCCCGAGGATAATGAATACTTCAGGATCGTACGGAATCTCACGAGTACTCCAATAGCAATGGGTGAACTCTACAATAATCCTCATGAAATCATTCCCATGATCAAGGACAGGCTGATAGATTTCATAAGGGTTCATATATCTCAGATTGGTGGTATAACGCCGGCTAGGAAATTGGCTGCTCTGTGTGAAGCATTTAATGTCCGGACTGCCTGGCATGGACCTGGTGATACTTCACCGGTCGGCCATGCCGCTAACCTGATGCTAGATTTGAATACAATAAATTTTGGAATTCAAGAGTATTCCATCTTTGGTGAGAATACTAAAAATGTATTCCCTGGTTGTCCTGAGGTAAAGGACGGATATATGTGGCCAAATGGTCTCCCTGGATTAGGGATAGACATAGACGAAGACCTCGCTGCCAGCTATCCGTTTCGAGAGAGAGCCTATGGTGGGGCCTGGGATACTATAAGAAGATCCGATGGCAGTGTCGTAAAGCCGTGATAATAAGCTTGATCGATCTGGGAGAATCTATGAAAAGGTTTATATATTTTTTATAAAAATAAATTGATTCATTAAAGTGCTTATTCGGGAGAAGTAATGGGAAGACAAATAGACTTTAATTGTGACATGGGCGAAAGTTTTGGAATGTATAAAATGGGGTTTGATGAAGAAGTTATAAAGCATATTTCTTCAGCCAATATTGCCTGCGGGTTTCACGCGGGAGACCCTATGTGGATGAGAAGGACGGTCAACCTGGCCGAAGAAAATGATGTTGGTATTGGGGCCCATCCTAGTTATCCAGACTTAAATGGATTTGGGAGAAGGAATATGAACGCAGATCCCGAGGAAGTAAGGAATGATGTTGTCTATCAGGCGGGGGCCTTAAAAGCGTTTACAAGTTCTAAGAGGCTACAACATGTGAAACCCCATGGCGCTATGTACAACCAGGCTGTTAACGACGATCGCCTCGCTACCGCCATATGTGAGGCTGTTTTAGAGATAGATGAGGACACTATTCTACTGGCGTTGTCAGGTTCCAAATGGATTTACATAGCTGAATCACTCGGAATGAGAGTGGCAAAGGAAGTTTTCGCGGATAGGGCGATGAATAATGATGGAACCTTGGTTTCTAGATCAATTGAAGGCTCAGTTATTCATGATACAAATCTGGTCGTGGAGAGGAGTATTCGGATGGTAACTGAAGGTAAGGTTGAGACTATTACGGGGGATCTTATTGAGGTAGAGGCAGACTCTATTTGTTTACACGGGGACACCCCAGGTGCCGTTGATATGGCGACAACTATGGGGCAGACGTTTAAAGAAAATGATATTAAAATCGTCCCATTGAAAGAGATGTTTTAATTTGTTTGATAAATTTACTTATGAAAATGACTCGCGAAAATTTGATGTTGAAATTCGTGTCATGGGCGATTCCGCGGTCTCATTAGTCTTGGCCGTTGAAATCACTCCTGAGATCAATCAACAAGTACATAGAATTAGCCGTGCCATCGTTTCTGAGAATATACCTGCGGTATCTGAGGTGCTTAGTACCTACTCCGGGCTTGTAGTCCATTACGATCCGCTAAATATGACGCTTGATGAATTACGAGATTCATTGATTACTTTGTGTCAATATAATCTACGGGCTACACAAGATGAAAGTCGTGTGATCAGAATTCCGACCCTTTATGGTGGGGAACATGGGCCCGATTTAGGTGAAGTTTCCAATATTTTGGGCATTTCAGAATCTGAAATAATTCGGTTGCATTCAAGCGAAGAATATTTAGTTTATGGACTGGGTTTCAGCCCTGGATTTCCATATTTGGGTGGGCTTTCATCGGACCTGTATTGTGATCGACTATCAACCCCGCGGATCGATGTGCCGGCTGGGTCTGTGGCAATTGCAGAATCTCAGACAGGGATTTATCCTGTATCTAGTCCTGGAGGCTGGCGTTTAATAGGCCGAACACCAGTGAAAATGTTTGATCCTGGTAGCCCTCGTCCCACTTTGGTGGAACCCGGAGATTTTATTCGATTCAGACCAGTGTGTGCCGGTGAATTCGAAGAAATATCCAATTTGATAGACAATAATCAATATCAACCGGAGTTATTTATAAATTGATATCTGTAATCCAACCTGGCAGTTTCACAACGGTCCAAGATCTTGGACGCGTTGGGTATCAGAATTTAGGAGTGCCTGAATCAGGGGCAATGGACCAATTTGCTCTGAGATGTGCAAATGTTTTAGCTGGAAATCCAGAGAATTACGCTGGACTGGAAGTAACTCTTTTTGGACCAGAACTTGAATTCGATCAAGACCGAGTCATAGCTATAACTGGAGCTGATCTAGGGGCTACGCTTGATGATGAATCGATTTCTTTATGGAGCACCATACGGGTTGCCGCCGGACAAAAGTTAACCTTCCGTGGTCCTACAAACAACGGTATCAGGTGTTATGTGGCTTTTTCGGGCGGTTTGGATGGGGGTGCTGTTGTAGAGGTATTGGGAAGTCGCTCTACATATGTGCAAGGTAATTTGGGTGGCTACGACGGAAGAGCACTTCAGGCTGGAGACATACTTTACTTAGGGGATGACTTTAATGTTCCTGTAGAAGATAAATATTTGCGGGAAATACCTATTTATACTGATGATAGTGTTTTGAGAGTTGTATTAGGGCCTCAGGATGATAGGTTCACAAAACAAGCTATTCAGACTCTGGTAAATAATGTCTATACTGCCTCTGTTAATTCAGACAGGATGGGATATCGGTTAGAGGGCGAAGTATTAGAACATTTGGAAAAAGCTGACGTCATTTCTGATGGTAATGTATTTGGTGTAATCCAGGTTCCTGCAAATGGTTTACCGATCATTTTAGGAGCAGATCGAGGTACGACCGGAGGCTACGCAAAAATAGCGACTGTTATCGCCGCAGATAGAAGCAAAGTTGCTCAAATGGTGCCTGGTGGAAGAGTTAGTTTTGAAATAGTTTCTCTTGATGAAGCACTTGTCGAACGGAAGAAACAAGAAGATATTTTAGCTACTTTACTATCGGATCCATCAGAAGTTCAAATATTTGCTGATAATGTCGAAGTTGAAGTTTTAGGGCCTAATGACGAGAAAGTTACGGTGCCGATAGGCACTGAGACTATGTTGTTGGACGTTTCCGACGGTTTAAACAAGAATGTTGTGGAAGTCACATTCAAATAAAACATACTGACTGGGAGAATGGTATATGTCAAAAAAAATGGCTGTTTTTGGGGCAGGTGCCGCAGGTAGTTATATAGGGGCTTTCTTAACACGTGAAGGTCACGACATATGCCTAATAGATATGTGGGGAGATCATGTAGACAAGATGGAGGAGAACGGGCTGTCCGTATCGGGTTGTCAGGGAGATTTTAACGTTCCTGTTAATCCTATACATTTGGCCAATGCGATTCAAATAGAAAACAATTTCGATATTATTTTCCTTGCTGTCAAATCTTATGATACTGAATGGGCGGCGCATTTTTGCAAAAGATTACTTAAAGATGATGGTGTTATTGTTTCAAATCAAAACTGCATGAACGATTCTCTGATTAGTACAATCGTTGGTCCAAATAGAGAAATTGGATGTGTTATGTCCAGTATCACCGTTGGACTGTGGGAGCCAGCGCATGTGAACAGAGGTGGTCAACCAGGTCGAGAGACAGGTCATGATGTGTTTAGGGTAGGAGAGCTACATGGTAGAGTAACTCCTAGAGCTGAAGAAATAGCTGACTTACTTTCATGTATAGATGGTTCAAAGGCAACCTCAAATATTTGGGGAGAACGTTGGTCGAAACTCACTACAAATGCTTCTTCAAATCCTGTTACTGCCATGACCGGTTTAGGTTCCAATGGAGCGGCGGAAATTCCTGATGCTAGGAGAATACAGATTGAAATATCCAAAGAGTGCAGTCTTGTCGGTCTCGCACTGAACTATCAAATTGAAAACATTAAAGGGGTAGCGGCTGATATATGGGCCCGGGCTGACGAAGGAGATATTTTTGAGGAATTGGATAATAAATTCATGCCAGACTCCGGACGCGGGGACTGGAAATCTTCTATGGCTCAGGACGTAACAAAAGGAAGGAAGTCAGAAGTATTGTTTATGAACGGGTATATCTCACAAGAAGGTAATAGATTAGGGATTAGAACTCCAGTAAATACAGCTATAACGCAAGTGGTGGATGAAATAGATAGGGGATTTAGAGAGCCTGAAGTATCCAATATTCAGGAAGTATTGATAAGAGCAGGTCTAGCAAATTAGCGTATATGCTTGATCTACTTCATCAACTGACCGATTGGTTCATTGGGTTTGCAGAGAGTGATTGGGCTGTGGTGGTCTTGGCTATTGGATCTTTTCTAGAATCCACGATTTCTCCGGTACCGATAGATCCGTTGTTAATTCCCATGGGTGTATTACAGCCTAATTTTGCTATATTTTTTGCGGTTGTTGCGTTGATATCCTCTGTACTTGGAGCCTTGGTTGGTTATTGGATTGGGAAACAGTTTGGTAGCCCGGTGTTAAGGTTTTTTGTTTCTGACTCGAAGATCCACAAGTCTGAGTTGATGTTTAAGAAGTATGGAATGTGGGCAATTTTGGTAGCGGCCGTAACCCCTATTCCTTATAAGGTTTTTACTATTTTAGGAGGAGCGTTAAAACTTCCGTTAAAGACGTTCATATGGGCATCGATAGTTGGTAGGGGTATTAGGTTTCTTTCATTAGGAGTCCTTATATTTCTTTTCGGGGATGAAATACAGATTTTTGTCGAGGAACAATTCAAGAACTTGTCCATTGCTTTCGGATTGGGGGTAGTAACGGTAGGTATTGTTGCTTGGCTTACAATGAAGTTTGGCCTTGTGAATCGTCTGAGCAGACGCGAATAGCCGCGGACCGGATTTAAAGCTCCATCCTAGTCTGCATGGTCTTACTTCCAGTAAGTTCGTACCCTAAATGTTCATAAGCTCTTTTAGTTGCCATCCTGCCACGTTTCGTCCTATCCAAGAATCCGAGTTGCAATAGAAAGGGTTCATAGACATCTTCAATAGTGTCAGATTCTTCGTTGATTGAAGCAGCTATAGTGTCCAATCCTACTGGGCCGCCTTCAAATTTTTCTATGATGCACTTCAATACGTTTATATCTGTTCTATCCAAACCTAACTCATCTATCGTTAAATCTTCGAGTGCATTCAGTGAAACACTTTCCGTAATCACATTGTCCGCCATTACCTGAGCATAGTCACGCACCCGTCTTAGTAGCCGGTTAGCTACCCGCGGGGTACCCCTGGATCTTACAGCGATATGCTTTATTCCTTCAGATTCAGATTCCACTTCCAATATTCTTGAGGA
>CAYTAN010000033.1:0-6835 GCA_964435605.1 uncultured Dehalococcoidia bacterium | reverse complement strand
CAGATACCGAATTCATATGGCCATACTCTACAATATTTTTATTTGTGACTATATCTTTATAGAATGGTTTATAATAGAGCTTTATAAAAGTGTTAGGTAGAGAGAAATTATGGCAGTTTGTCAAATATGCAATAAGTCTGGCCAGTCTGGGAATAAAGTGAGCCATTCCAAAAGGCACACAAGAACAAGGTGGAGTCCCAATATACAGAAGGCTTCGGTAGAAATTGATGGTGAGTTAAAAAAAGTCGATGTTTGCACTCGCTGTCTTAGAACTCAATACAAGGTATCCATGAAAGATTAGTTTGGATCATTAGATCGTGGGACGGATTCAATCCATTGTGAGGGATCTGTCGGGCTGTTACGTTGACAGGGCTTGCTCGGCCTATTTACCATTGCGTGCTGTTGAAGCATCTGTGAGTGATCCACCTAAATAAATATTCGTGAGGGGTTCAATATGGTCGAATATAAAAAGTCAGAATCGAAGGAATGGGCTCGTGAGACTTTACGCGGTCAATGGTCAACATTGATGACTCCTTTTGATGAAAATGACATGTTGGATGAAGAAGGGCTTAGAAAGGACATACAGCATGTGAGATCCTTGGGAACTAGAGGAGCTGGTTGTACCTGGGGGATGGGTGAATTTTGGACCTTAACTTATGAAGAAAGAGCTAAGGTATATGACATTGTGAGTGATGAAGCTGCTGGCCAGTGGCCCATTGCTGCACATGTTTCTCATACTTCACAAAAAGACATGTATGCTTTGGCTAGTCATGCTGAAAATGCAGGGTTTGACCTCCTAGTTGTGGCCGCGCCCTATTTTGTTACCAACCAAGAGAAACAGGTACTTGAGTGGGTTAAAGGTCTTGCAGACCACACCAATTTGGCGATCATGTACTACAACTCCCCTCAGTTTGGAATTGTTATGAGCGCCGATGGATTGGATGATATATGTTCAATCGATAATGTAGTTGGAGTAAAGGAGGCAAGTTTCAATCCTGAATTGTCAGTGTCAACCCATTTAAAAGTGGGACAGAAAGCCATCATAAGTACTCCTGATGAATGGATATTCGACAAAGGTAAAGAACTTGGATTCGAGCAACAGGTTATGTTTGCTAATACTTCGGATTGGCGCTTTGATACAGCGGAAGAAAATTATTATGTTCAGTTTATTGACAAAGTGATGCAGGGGGATCTGGACAAAGATTTTTATAATCAAAATATCGCACCAATAAAAGAAGTGTCAGATAAATGGTGGCAATATACCGTGAAGAAGATGGGTGGTGCTTTGCCGGCTTCACTTTGTAAATATTGGGGCGAGTTGATGGGTATGTCAGGAGGTAAAGTGAGAAGTCCACTGATTGATCTTTCCGAAAGTGAAAAACAAGAACTCAAAACTGATATTGAAACGGTGCGTAAGTTAGGTGGATAACATAAGTTTAAAAGTTATTATTAAGGAAGGCGTCAAAATATGATTCTAATGGTAAGCGTTCAGGATTTATATGAAGCTAAGCAGGCTCTTAAAGGTGGCGCAGATATTGTCGATGTAAAAAATTTGCAAGAAGCTCTGGTCGGCTCAGCGCATCCTAACGTAGTAAAACAAATTAGGGATGAGGTTCCATCAGCGCATCATGCAAGTGTGACTCTTGGTGTGGTCCCTGATCAGATAGGTACGGTCTCAATGGCGGTGTATGCGGCTGGTTGTCTGGATGCTACATCCGTCAAAGTAGGTTTCATGGTGTCAGATTATAATTTGGCATTGGAAACTCTGATAGCATCAAAAGAGGCTCTGCAGGGGACGAATACTAAATTAATAGGATCCCTGTTTGCGGATAATCTTCTTTACGAGGGAGGTATTGATCCGGATTTGATGGTTCGCTTGGCGAAAGATAGCGACTGTGATGGATTTCTTATAGATACTCTTGTTAAGGATGGAAGAAACTTGTTTGACTTCATTCCTGAAGCACGTCTCAAGGAAATTGTGTTAGAGGGCAAAGAATTAGGTATGAGCACGGCTTTGTCCGGACACCTAAAAATGAGTGATATTGATGAACTTTCTAGAGTAAATCCAGACATTGTGGGTGTTAGAGGAGCTGTGTGCCAGAAAGGAGACCGAGATTCGAGGGTGCATTGGGAGTCAGTCGCAGAATTCAAGCGGCAATTGGATCTTAGAGCTACAGGGGAAGTGCAAATATATTCTGATTCAGAGCAATCTGTGCTTAACAATAGTGATGCCAATGGGTGGATTGTCATAGACGGAACAGGTAAGACTTGCGCGGGAATTATCGCTGCGCTTAATGATCAGATTAAATTGGATGAAACCTCATTCGTGGAGGTGATTATTCCAGATGTTTTGAACACCTATGACTTGATAGTTTGGAGCGAAAAAAATAAGCATGAAATCGTTACACAGAGGAAAGACACTCAAGGTACGATACGAATGCTTATCAAGCCTTAAAGATCTAATATAAAAAAGCCAGCCGAGCAGCTAGTTGTTTGCATACAAACAATCGCTGGTATGTGAAGCTTAACGAAGCGTGTCCGGGACGAGGTTAGCTATGTCTGATTTAGAACAGATTGTTGCCATTATTCGCGATTTTGTCATAATTTTTTGCGCTATCACGTTAACGGTGGTTTTTTTGTGGATATGTCTAAAGCTAAACGGTGTCATTCAACCATTAAGACGGACGTCACATAATATTGAAAGCGTGGTTGATAAGATGAGTGGAGCTGGAAACATTTGGAAAGGGCTTGCCAACGGGATGGCCTTTCTATCACGTGTTAAAGATAAATCCAATTAGAATTATTTAAGTGGAGGTTCTAAGATGTCTGAAAACGGAGGAAATGGGTTCGTAACTGGTCTTCTGTTGGGGGGAATTATCGGAGCCGTAGTTGGAATACTCATCGCTCCGAATGAAGGCTCTAAAACAAGGTCGGAAATACTGACTCAAACGTCGAATTTCAGATCTCAGGCTGAAGATATCGCTGCCAATGTGAAAGAAAATCTTGGTCCTACAATCGATTCAGCAATTGACAACATAGGTCCTGTTGTACAGTCAGCGCGGAAACAGATTGACCCTCTGATAGATCAAGTAAATTCACGATTGGTAAAAGCTGACGATGAAAGTAAAAATGATGATGTTGATCAAGCCAGTAGGAACATCTAGGTATTATTTCTTTGTAGGGTAAGATCCCAAAATTTTGATCATTTCTGTTTGCTGCTTTACGCCAATTATTGCTTCTTTCAACAATTTATCAGTGCGATGTCCTTCGAGATCTACCAGAAATATATACTTCCCCAGACTTTTTTTATTCGGCCTAGATTCTATTTTCATGAGATTAATGCCGCGCTCTGAAAATTCAGATAAGGCATTACTAAGAATTCCAGGGGAATCAGATCCGAATTCAAAACATATCGATGTTTTATCTTTACCAGTTCTTTCGTGGTCCTTGTGATCCAGAACGACGAATCTTGTTTCGTTATTAGGTTGGTCTTCTACGTTACATTTAATGATTTCTGCGTTATACAGCATAGCTGCTCTCCTGCTAGAAATTGCGGCCGAATTCCCATCAGAATCTATCATCTCTTCCACTGCTGCGGAGTTGCTCATTGACGCAATCAGATTGGCTTGAGGCATGTTTTCTTCAAGGAAAGTTCTACATTGGCCGAGTGATTGTGGATGAGAATACACAGTGTTTATCTCCGAAAATACCATTTCTGTCTTCGCCATTAAGCAGTGGTTAATCGGAACAATTACCTCACCAGATATGAATATGTTAGGTTCGTGGATAAGCAAATCTAGTGTAAAAGTTACACCCCCTTCAATACTGTTTTCTATGGGAACTATTCCTTGATCCGCTTTCCCACTTACAACAGATTCAGCTACTGCAGGGATTGAACCCACTGGTAAAGTCTCACAATTTGAGCACCATTCAGAAACGGCTTGTTCACTATAGGTGCCCTTTGGCCCCAAGTATGCAATAGTTTTTAATCCGGTGTGGTTCATTCAAACCTCTTCAGTCAGCAGATCTGCTATTTTTTCTTCTACATTTTCACTTATAAGCCCGACTGAATCGATGGTTTGATCCAGCCCCATTATTGAAAATATATTTTTGTTCTCAGATGTATTTATTACAGATATAACCTGCGAAATGTTGAACACTACTTTTGCAACTGAGGAGATCAATAAATTGGCATCGTCCTCGGGTAGAGTGGAGATCAAGAGGTCCGCACGCTCTATACCGGAACGGGACAAAGTCTCTATAACAGTTGGGTCTCCCACTACTGTTATGGATCCAAGCTGTTGCTCGACAGATCTGCACTTAGTTTCAGAAGGGTCAATTAATGTTACTTCAGAACCTGCGTCTATCAACCAGGTGGCTAATTGTAACCCTGTGCCTGTTGCTCCAACGATTATGCAATACAAAAAAACCTCCGACTCGATTAGGTACCTTGACTGAGATCAGATAATTTGTCCACGACCAAGTTCAGCGGATTAATGATTGAGATTCCACATTTGTCAGCCATTTCTTCTAACCCCGCATCATGTACAACGCAGGTAACTTCTGGAACCTGAAAAATATAATTTGCCATCAACGCGCTCATAAGGTTTACCGAGGTTTTTTCCGTAGTAGCAATATATACGTCAGCATCCTGAGTAGATGCCATTCTCAGGACAGATTCGAGTGTACCGTCACCCACGATCGGGATTATTCTTTTGGTGGTAACTCGGTCTTCAGGCAAATTGATCATTGAACCAGCAATTTTATCTATGACGGTTACTATATTGCCTGCATCTGACATACGGATGGCGATTCTAGATCCCATTTGGCCGCAGCCCAATAACGTTATTTTTTTGAATCTGTATATTCGGGGGTCGCTTTGCGATTCTGCCATAACTTAGATTTTTACGCTCAAAATTTCACGGTTCATACTAATTTCATTGACAAGTTACTACAACACAATTGGCATTGTCATATAAATAATTAATAGATTCACTGACTTTACCTTGATCATATGGTTTCCTTTGTGGAAGTCCAATGACCACTGTAGTTGCTCCAATTTCATCGATTTGTTGGACTACAGCACTCCCTTGAAATCTAGCCTGGATAATTTCTCCTGACTGTTTGACTCTTAACTCTTTTGCTAACTTTTCCATGTTTTGTAGTGAATTTTCTGCGATTGCTGTGCTTTCTCTAACTTCTTTATCTATTGGAAGTTTCCGATCTATCGTTATCACAAAGACCATCTTTAGTTTTTCATTATTTAATTTCGCCAAAGCGCACGAGACCCTTGTTACTTCATCATCGGTCTTGAGGCCGCCCAGCACCCCTAAAATCATGTAGATCCCTCCGGTTAAATGCCCAATATTCAACGAATAGTATTCTTGATAAAGTTTTAGCTTTCAATGACTAGAGCAGCTGTGTCTAACGACTCAAGGTCACTGTCACGTGCGGCCACAATTACAAAATCATCGGGTTTTACACTTGTACTGAGAGCAGGGTTAAGAGTTACTTTCCTACCTCTGCACATGGCCAATGGAGTTAGTCCGTAACTATCTCGATTTGTCGTAAACCCGAGCTGTTCCAAGGTCGTACCAGCAAATTTTTCTGGCACTCTAAATCTGCTCACACCGTAATTATTGGTAATCTCTAAATATTCCTCTACACTGGCATTAAACAAACTATGCGCTAGTCTCGTTCCCATTTCTTCTTCTGGTTGTATAACACGATCGACCCCAATCCGGCGCAAAGTGTTAGCATGCAAAGTATCTTTAGCTCTGGCAACGACAGTAGGTACTCCCAGGGTTTTTAGTAATACTGATGCCATTACACTGGATACTATGTCAGTGCCTATGGCTACCACGGCTGCGTCGTAGTCTTGTATACTCAGATCTCTCAAAGCGTTTTCATTTGTGCATTCGGCTGCTATTGCGTATGTGGATTGGCCTACAATGGACTGCACTCTGTCTTCCTCGCGATCAATAGCTAAAACGTCATGCCCTAAGTTATATAGTGTTTGAGTTGTGCTTATCCCAAACCTGCCTAACCCGATCACAGCGACTTGTTTGTTTGCCATTGGACTAACTCTCTATCCGGTTCGGTCTATCCATATTAATTATCCGATTGTAACGGTTTCTGAAGCTGGGCGATACGAACTATTGTCTTGGTTTGGTACCATTTTTAGGCCTATTATCAATGGCCCGATTCTACCAATGAACATCGCCAATATCAGTACTACTCGGCCAAAGCCGTTCAATAGTTCTGTTGCGCCAGAACTTAATCCTACTGTGCCAAAAGCAGAAAAAGATTCAAATACAATATGATTGAACTGAACTGAACTATTAGTCAGTGCCAGGAGAAAAACACACATAAAGACGAATGCAAGTGATATATAGAAAATGGCGTAGGATCGCTTGACTGTATCCTGATCTATCTCACGTCCGAAAGCTGACACATACGTTTTTTCCCGAATCAACGCTACCACACTGAGAATTAGAATAAACATCGTCGTAACTTTCACTCCGCCTGCCACTGATGCAGTTGCTCCCCCAATGAACATCATTAAAGTCATTAAGACTTCAGTGGCAGGTAGGGCATCGGCGTAATCAATTGTCGAGAAACCAGCTGTGCGGCCACTGATCCCTTCAAACACAGATACTACGATCTTATCCAACAGGCCTAGAGATCCTATGGTTGCAAGGTTGTTATATTCAGAGAATAGAAATGATGCAGATGCGATCGTTGTCAAAATAACCGTCATTACAAGTACGATCTTTGTAATTAAAGAGAATCTTTTGAAACTTCCTTTAGTTGCAAGGTCTAAAACCACCCAATA
>CAYTAN010000032.1:0-7134 GCA_964435605.1 uncultured Dehalococcoidia bacterium | reverse complement strand
AGGAACACCCTTCAGAAAATTTCGTCTGCTAATTTTTAGTCCGTTCATTCTTCCGAGCCTTTCCAAGTCACTTATTTATATCGTGAACCCAATTATAAGAGCACCTGTGGAGTGACTTCAAGCACAATTCAATCTAACCAACTAACCCATCGTACAATCCAGTAACATAGATGAGCTATAAAAATACCTTTAAAAAGTTTTCCAAAAAAAACTACCAATAGAAATTTTCTTAAAGGATACCTCAAAGCCCCTGCGCTTATTCCGACAAAGTCGAAAATAGGATTCGGAACAGCTGCCAAGACAAGCAAAGTCAAAATACCCCACCTCGTCATCCAGGCCTGCACCCGTTTATACAGACGCTTACCTGTGAGTATTGATTGACCCCCATATCCTATTGCATAGCCCGACAATTCGCCTATAGTCTCGCCAATTCCAGCCAAAATGCCCACGGCTATCAAATTCAGTGACAACCCTGCCGCCCCACAGGTAGCTGCAATGCCAGGTATTGGAAATACCATGCCGCCGCTAGCCAGCAAGCTTAAAAGAAAAACTCCTGGGTATCCTAAGGCTTTCCACCATTCAACATTAGAGGCTCCTCCCAGCAACATCCAAACACCAAAAATTGTCCCAACAGCTACTACTCCGGCCAGTAATATAATTAGCTGCCGATTAAATTCAGATAATTTGGCCAGATACCGTATTCTCAAATGTCAATCTTCCATCAACCAGGTCGACTAAAACCGAATCACCATTGGAAAGTTCTCCATTTAAAATCTTCGTTGAAAGTGGATTCTCCAAATTGTTCTGAAGGATCCGTCTCAATGGTCGCGCGCCGTATTGTGGGTCAAATCCTTCAGAGGCGAACCAAATTCTAGCAGAGTCAGACACATCAAGAACAAATCCAATCTCCAAAATGCGATCTTTTATTTGGGCGGTCATAATATCGACAATTTGCAGCATATCGGATTCAGATATCTCATTGAATACCACGATATCATCGACACGATTTAAAAACTCAGGCTTAAATGACTTCTTTAGTTCAATTTCCAGAGTTCTCTTCATTTCCTCCTCCTGCCGGCTATATTGATTTCCTCTCAAAAAGCCAATTTTTTCGCTTCTAAATGAAGATACCCCTACGTTACTGGTCATTATTATGACTGTATTTCTAAAATCGACTAGCCGTCCCTTTGAATCAGTCAATCTACCATCATCCATCAATTGCAAAAGTATATTGCTCACCTCAGGGTGAGCTTTCTCTATTTCATCAAAAAGAATCACCCTGAATGGACGCCTCTTTACAGCCTCTGTCAATTGTCCCCCATCATCAAATCCTACATACCCAGGTGGAGCTCCAATAAGTTTTGACACGGAGTGAGGTTCCATAAATTCACTCATATCAAAACGCACCATATCCTTCTCGTCTCCGAACAGATACCACGCAAGTGCTTTAGATAATTCTGTCTTACCGACACCAGTTGGTCCCAAAAACATAAAACTTCCTACTGGTCTATTCGGGTCCTTTAGACCAGAACGTGCTCTTCGAATCGCATCAGAAACAGAACGTACTGCTCGTTCTTGACCAATGATCCTGCTTCGAAGACCCTCTTCCATATCCAATAATTTTTCTGTTTCTGTTTTCAATAAACTGTTGACAGGTATACCTGTCATATCAGCAACCAGACTGCCTATGTCATCTTTAACAACTTCCAATGGTTTAGTTTCTAACATCACACCGACTTCTGGCAGCTCATCCTTTATTTCGATCCCTTCCTGATTAACTATTCGGATTTTACTGGAAGCTTCATCAATTAGATCCACCGCTTTATCCGGAAGTAACCTGCCAGATACGTATCGATGGCTTAATGAAACAGCGGCTTTAATCGCATCATCTGAAATTCTCAATCCATGATGACTTTCGTACTTAGGTCTTAACGCTCTAAGCATCTGTTCACTAGTTTCTAAATCCGGCTCTTCAACAAGTACTGGTTGGAACCGCCTTTCTAATGCCGAATCGGACTCAATATATTTCTTATACTCATCCTCGGTGGTAGCACCTAAGCATTGGAGATCACCTCTGGCCAGTGCTGGTTTCATCATATTGCTAGCATCAATACTTCCCTCAGAAGCGCCAGCACCAACGACCGTATGAATTTCGTCTATGAATAAAATAATTGTGCCCTCAGACTGCTTAACTTCATCCATTACCGCCCCCAATCTTTCCTCAAATTCTCCTCTGAATTTGGATCCTGCGACTAAAGATCCCATATCCAAAGATAAAACTTTTTTATCCTTCAATTCAATTGGAACGTTCCCACTAGCGATATGCTGCGCTAATCCTTCGGCTATAGCAGTTTTACCAACGCCGGCTCCCCCGACCAAGACAGGATTGTTTTTTGTTCTTCTAATTAATGTTTGCATAACTCTTGCGACTTCAGGTTCTCTGCCGACTATGGGGTCAAGTTTATTTTTAAAAGCTAATTCAGTGAGATCGGTCGCAAATTTTTCCAGTGACCTATAGTGACTTTCTGCCCTTTGGTCAGTAATTCTATGACTGCCACGTACTTTTTGAAGCGCCTGGTAAACACTCTCGGTAGTCACATTAAGACTGGATAAAATCCCTGAGAGCTCAGTTTGTTCCTCTTGAACAACGGCGACTAACATGTGTTCAGTACCAATGAATTCATCATTCAGCCGTTTTGCTTCAATCTCACATCTTTCAAAAAAGTCAGCTAGCTTCGGAGTGATGAACATTTGATTCCTATGCCCATTCACTTTTGACGATTGTTCCAAAATTCTGTGAATTCGCCCGTGCAATGAATCTAAATTAATGTTCAATAGGCTCAACACTTCCGCTGGAACGCCTTTCTCCTGTTCCAACAAGGCTAAGAATATGTGCTCAGAATCCCACTGATTATGACGATATCTATTCAGTATTTCCTGTGATTGCGTTATAGCTTCTTGAGCTTGTTCAGTGAACCTTTCAGGCCCCATTACCATCATTAACCTCCCACGATGCACATAAGTTGTATTGTTTTATATGCACCTATAATATCAATAACTTTGATACGATACAACTCATCTATAAGGTAAAGAATGAGAATCGTATAATAGGCTTTTGACATGAATAAATCCCAAGAACGCCTTAATGATAATTGATATACATACCCATACATATCCAACATCAGATGACAGCGCCCTGACACCAGAACAACTAATCAAACTATCCAAAGCAGCTGGACTGGACGGTATATGTTTAACAGACCATGACGGATTCTGGAACCCAAAAGACGTTGAGGAACTTGGTAAGGACCATGATTTCTTGGTTATACCGGGATGTGAAGTTACTACTGAGGAAGGTCATTTATTGGTATACGGACTTGAGGAATATATATTCGGTATGCACAAATCGAAATTTGTCAGGGACCTTGTTACGGAAGCTGGTGGAGCCATAGTAGTGGCACATCCTTACCGAAGGGTATACAGGGAAAACGCTCCGCAAGACCCAAAAAGCTATGACGAGATGATTGAAAGAGCTCTGAGAAATGATGTATTCGATTTGGTAGAAGCCGTAGAGACAAGAAATGGCAGAGGCACAAAAAAAGAAAATGAATTTTCTGAAAACATCGCTGAGGAACTAAACCTCCCCATGACTGGAGCAAGTGATGCACATAAAATCGATGAGATAGGAACATTTGCTACCAGGTTCTCTGATAATGTCCGTTGTCTGGCAGATTTGATAAAAGCGTTGAAATCTGGCTATTACCAACCCATAGACATACGTCGAAAGACAAATTTATCTGAGGATGGTCCCGATCTCCGTAATCAGCATTTGTAAAGACGACATTTCGTTCATGTGCCCACTTCTGACACGCACCTCTGATTCCAAAATATGATCATGCATAGCACTCAATTCTCCGAAGGATACCAACCTCTCCTGCTCAAGCGTTTTTTGCAATGGATATCCAAATAAAGACAGTCTTTTAGAGACTTCAGGCACTTTAACGCCACTTTCTTTCAAACTTTTTGTACGGATCAAAAGCTTTACTTGCCGTTCTATCAATCTAGAAATACTAGATGGGGATTCACCTGCTTGCACTAAATCGTTGCTGGAGCGTAGAGCCTGCTTAAGTTTCCTGCCTATACAAGCGTCAACCACTTTGAAAATGTTTTCCTGTCTTGAGTTAGAGACAAAATTTTCG
This sequence comes from uncultured Dehalococcoidia bacterium, assembly GCA_964435605.1. Classification (GTDB taxonomy): domain Bacteria; phylum Chloroflexota; class Dehalococcoidia; order Lucifugimonadales; family UBA826. Next base: position 2,935 of record CAYTAN010000032.1, on the reverse strand, counting down.
ATGTCTGATTGTTCAATAAATGTGAAGTTCTTATACAAAGACAATTTCATTATTTCAGAATCAATAACTCTTAAATCCGAACCGATATAGCTCGCGAGTAATCTCGATGCCGAATCTTCGATGCCCACACCAAGTGTCTGAGCTTTGTCCTTGATCCACTGTATAAGTTCTGTGTGGCTAAGCATAGGAAAATATTCGACCGTAGCTATGCCTTTCAGTTTTCGTAGCAAAGGATTATTCCTACCGATATCACCTTCCAGTAAAACAAGCAAAGTAGTGGCTGGAAGCTCAGAAAGTGCCTGTACAGTGCCAGCTAGTCCCGAGCGATCTTTACTTACCCTTGTTGATCCAGAAGTCCTATTTCCAGTGATTTTAATAAAATCTCTTACTATCACCAAGCGCTGCTCCGCCATAAAAGGTACCACCGAGGCGGTTAAGAACAACTCCTCTAAATCGCAGTCCGCAGCATTCAGAAACGTGGTGTTTATATCACTCAAGTCTCCTGGGACCACAGATAACCTTACAGCCTTTACCCGTTCAGAGATTCTAAATTCATCTGCTCCGTGTAATACTATTATCATGGCCAGGAATTATTTATTAATTTGCTAATATTGATCCCATAGAACATTAGGCATCCTCACAAGGTTATTAATTGATCATACATTGAGACGAACGGTAGAATGAAATATATTGCTGCAACATTTTTGCGGATGATGCTCAACTCTCAGATTCCGTTTAAATATAAATTACTTCCTATACTGGCAGTTTTATATGTCGTATCACCCTTCGATTTTCTACCAGATTTTATACCTATGATTGGATGGGCAGATGATCTTATAGTACTGATTCTAGCAATTTTCGCGTTCATAGGATTAAGCCCTAAAAATATTATGCGCGATGCAAGTAAAGACGATCAGCCTCAGAAAAACAAATCCTCAAAGATATTTGATGGGAAGTATCGAGTAATCAAAGATGATGAAAAAAATTAATCGCTGATCTCAAACGAACCTAGATTGTCTGGAGGCAGGTTCGTATGACTCACGCTTCTTATGCTACAATTTCCGTCTGCAATGACAGCAGCCATCGGGCTCAATAGCCCCACAATAACGTAAAAAAACTTCCGTAAAGGTTATGAAAATGAAAGTTGTTTTTCTAGAAGATGTAGAAGGCGTTGCTCTAGGTGGAGAGATAAAAGAAGTCAAAAACGGCTTTGCCAGGAATTATCTGATTCCACAACAGTTGGCAGCCCCGGCTACCCACAACAACCTACAAAAGATAACGAAGTTAAGTCGGAAAGCTGAGACTGAAAGAATACAAAAGCTGGATGACATGAAACAACTGTCGGAAGCTATAGACGGGACAGAAATACTGATCGAAATGCGTGCGGGTAGCAATGATAGGTTATACGGATCAGTTACTGGAACAATGGTTGCAGACGCCTTAAATGATATAACGGGGCAATCGATTGAGAGGCGTCTAGTTCAGTTAGACAATCCTATACGAGAACTAGGATCCTTCGATGTGCCAATTAGATTACATGCTGATGTTAATGCCACCATCAAAGTCACTGTCACCTCCGGGGACGCAGTTGAATTAGAAGACGATTTGGAAGACCCAGGTCAAGAGCAAATCGCTCCTGAAGCCGAATCCGATAATTTATCCACAGATGTGATAGCCTCTGGGGAAGATGCAGTAGAGGAGTCTGGCACAGCAGAGACCGTAATAAGTGAGCCGGAATCTTCAGTCGAAGAACCGGACAAAGAACAATAGGTTCTCAGAAGCTTCGAATACCGTGTGTGACTTAGGCACTTTCAGGTTCACCGGAAAAAGAGTGACTCCTGGCTGCTGTATCTCTTTCATAAGCTAATAAATTTTGGTCTGAGGAACAAGTGTACGCAGATAGGATCCCTCCACACGATGAGCAAGCGGAAAATTCTGTAATCGGTTCCTTGTTGCTTGACGGAGAGGCCATCAGTAAAGTCTCCGGTTTCTTAAAAAGCTCAGATTTTTTTGTAGAAAAAAACCGATTCTGCTTTGAAGCCTGTTTAAATTTAGCCTCGCGTAACGAATCTATCAACCAGGTGACGGTGTCCCACGAACTCACAATTCATCAACGTTTAGACGTTGTCGGTGGTACTGCACATTTATCCGAGCTCGTTAACAACGTACCGTCACCAGCATTCATAGTGCACTACGGCCAAATCGTCCACCGTACGTCCACGATGCGCCAACTTGTTAGAGCGGCCAGCGCCATTGCAGACATAGGATATGACAGCAGCCCTGATACAGAAGAATCGCTCGGGCGGGCAGAAGAACTACTTTTTACTATTAGATCTGGTAGGGAATCAAGAGATTTTGCACATATCCGTGAGGTATTGGATTCCTACATGGAGGATAGCCTGCAACCGGATATAAATAAATTAGCGCCTGTACAAAGTGGTTTCACATTATTCGATCAACTCCTAGGAGGTGGGCTACAAAGATCAGATCTGGTTATAGTGGCAGCCCGTCCAAGCCTTGGTAAGAGCACATTAGCATTCAATATGGCAACGTCAGCCGCAACACAAGGTAATAACGTCGGGATTTTCAGTCTGGAGATGAGTGCAGAACAAATAGCGACCAGGTTTTTATCCAGCGAAGCAAACGTAGATAGTCATAGACTTAGATTACAGCTGATCTCAGATACAGAGGAAAACCGCATCCTAAATGCAATCGGCAATTTATCTGATATGCCTATATACATTGACGACACCCCTTTTCAAAGTATCGTTGAAATGCGCAGTAAGGCAAGAAGGCTTCAAGCTGAAAGAGGACTCGACTTAGTGATTGTAGATTACCTTCAACTCATAGGGGGTAATGGCGGTCGAAACGCTAACCGTGTGCAGGAAATGGGAGAAATCTCAAGGTCTCTTAAAGGGCTTGCCAGAGACTTGAA
>CAYTAN010000031.1:0-7196 GCA_964435605.1 uncultured Dehalococcoidia bacterium | reverse complement strand
CGTTTACTCAAATATAGAAGTTATTATTTCCGTGATACTTTGCTGTATTGAATGGTCATCGGTAACTGCCCAGTTTACGGATACCTGGCAAGCTCGACGGGCCGGAATACCTTGTGCAATTAGCTTACCAGCATAAATCAGTAATCTGGTACTGGCTCCCTCTCCCAATCCATGCTCTTTAAGATTCCTGATTTTTTCGCCCAATTTCGCCAACTGATACGCAGTGTCTTTATCTATACCTGCCTCATGCTCAACTATTTGAGCCTCTAAATCAACGGGCGGATAATCAAACTCGATAGATACAAATCTCTGGCGCGTGCTGTGTTTAAGGTCTTTCAAAGCACTTTGGTAACCTGGGTTGTATGACAACACAAGCAGGAAGCCCTCCGCCGCCTCCAGAAGCTCTCCCCTCTTTTCTACCGGCAAAATCCTACGGTGGTCCGTCAGAGGATGTATGAGGACAGTCGTATCTTTCCTAGCTTCCACCACTTCGTCGAGGTAGCAAATCCCTCCAACTTTCACCGCCCTAGTCAACGGCCCGTCAATCCAGACCGTTTGATCACCCTCGAGCAAGTATCGACCTACAAGGTCACTTGCAGTTAAGTCTTCATGACAGGCAATCGTAATCAGCGGTAGATTAAGCCCATCTTCATTATCAGCAGATTTTGTAGCTTTGGTTAATTCAACACCTAACCTATACGCCATGTACTCAACGAATCTTGTTTTACCGCAACCTGTAGGTCCTTTAAAGATCAAAGGAAGCCTTTGCTTATAGGCCGCTTCAAACAGCTCTATTTCATCAGCAACAGGAACGTAGTAGGGTTCTTCCGTTAATTTGTATTCTTCAATTAGTAAGCTTTTGTACAAAGTCTGAGTTGTCATATTTGGTCCTTAGGCTCCTCGTTGCGATGTTCTGTCATTCCATAAACAGCTAATGTTTTTTTCTAATTCCAACAACCCCGCGTTGTTTTTTATTATTGCGTCTGCATATCCATTTCTTTCTTCTCTCCCTATTTGAGATTCAATTCTTTCAAGGGCTTGTTCCCTTGTCACATTATTACGATCAATCAACCTTCGGATCACTTCTTCCTTATCTGCATCAACAACCCATAATTCGTCAAACAGATCCTGCCAGTTGGCCTCTATCAATATGGCAGCCTCAACAACCGCTACCTTTTCTCCTGAGTTCTCCATATTTTTCAATTCGGTTTTTATCATCGAATATATTATTGGATGCAGGATTTCGTTTAGCCTAGTGAGGTTACCTGGTTCAGAAAAAACAATTGGGCCTAGTTTTTTCCTATCTATTTCACCGTCACTTCCAATAAGATCATCTCCAAAAGCTTCAATAACCTTGTCAAACCCTTCAGTTCCAGCCCTATATGAGGCGTGCCCTACCAAATCAGCATCGATAAGGCCGGCCCCAAGAGTACCAAGGATCCTAGCAGCAGCAGATTTACCTGACCCGATCCCGCCTGTTAGACCAACCCTAAGCATTTATAATCCCACTTTCAAATCTCATCCGGTCATTCTACAGGAGGAGATTTTATAGGGTCAATTACCAAAACAAACACCGATCATGTCTCCAATATATAATTGCAGGCAAGAATATATAATCGCCCAGCTAAAGATCAATATTTTACGGACAATATAAGTCATGCAAAAACACTTGAAGAACATCCCAAGCATAGACAAAGTTTTGTCTATGCCTGATATACGGGCACTTTTCAAAGAATTCTCAAGTGACCAAGTCACTAATATGGCAAGGGGAAAAATTGCCGAATTAAGGGAATCAATTCTATCCGGTGAAACACCGAAAGACATCAATCAAATAGTAGAAGACATCAAGCAGGCTGCACATAAAAAATGGCGATCTTGGCCTAACAAGGTAATCAATGGCACAGGAATTATCTTGCATACTAATTTAGGAAGATCTCCGATAAGTGATGAAGCCTTGATTGCAGCCAGAGAAGTCTCTCTAAATTACACTGATCTGGAATTAAATTTAGCCTCTGGTAAACGAGGGTCACGCCAGGACCACATCTCAAGCTTGCTTTGTGATCTGACTGGCGCAGAAGCTGGATTCGTAGTCAATAACAATGCTGCAGCCACACTTCTGGCTCTCACTGCCTTGACTTCAGGAAAGGAAGTTATTGTTTCCAGAGCGGAAGCAGTAGAAATCGGAGGCGGATTTAGAATCCCCGACGTATTATCCCAAAGCGGTGCCAAACTCATCGAAGTGGGAACTACTAATAGAACATACGGAAAAGATTATTCTGAAGCCATCTCTGATAACACTGCTGCGATAATGTCAATACACGCAAGCAATTTCAAGGTGGTTGGGTTCACCCATCAGGCAACAATTTCTGAGTTAGTAGAAATTGGCAGGAACAAAAATGTACCCGTTATACATGATGTAGGCAGTGGTAGCTTACTAAATACCGAAAACTTTGGGCTTGATGCTGAACCACGACCCCAAGACAGCATACGAGCCGGGGCAGACCTTTGCTTATTTTCCGGGGACAAATTACTAGGAGGTCCGCAGGCCGGGATTATAGTTGGCAAAAAAAAATATGTTCAGATATTAGCCAGACATCCACTTGCCAGAGCATTCAGAATAGACAAAATGAACCTTGCTGCCTTGAGTGCGACCCTTATTCACTATGTCAAAGGCGAGGAATTAAAAAAAATCCCAATATGGGAAATGATCAGTGCAAGTGAAGAAAATCTCCGCTCTAGGGCCACGTCAATTCTAGAGCAGATCAATTGTTCATTTTTATCTCCAGATGTCATTAGCACCAGATCAGCTGTAGGTGGTGGCAGTCTTCCAGGATCGTCTCAACCTTCTATAGGGCTTCGTCTAATGACAAAAAATCCTGATGAGTTTGCACGGCTACTCAGAGAATCTGAATTCCCAACCATTGGCCGCATCGACTCCGATAACAACATATTAGATATGAGGACGATCCGAAAACATCAAGATGAATCTCTAGCAGTATCCATAAACCAAAGTGCCAGTCGATTAAAAAGCCAAACCACAATATAAAACTTACCTTCTTTTTGAGTTACTTACAGCACCCCATGTTGCAACAGAAAAAGGTACCAGATAAGTGAGAGGTGCTTTCCAAATTAAGGCGTAATGAAATTGGCCGGATAAGATAAAATCACCCTGATTTAAAAATAGAAGTATGCTACCGACAACGGCTGATGCGATTCCTGATCTTTTTAAAAGCGCCTTATGAGTCAACAAACACCGCAAATGACGATTTTGAATCAGACCATCTACAGTGATAGTGTAGGACTGGTTTCCTATCAATTTACCGCATCTACTACAGATATTACTATCCACGATTTAACGTTCCCCTAAACTGTTTGGTTTTTAATAGGGACTGAAGTATAAACTAGAAGACGATGCTCTTAGACAATCCAAACTCAGGACTTCTGAATGAACCTGTTTGATTACAACGCTAAAAATCTACTGAATGAGACATCCCCATTGGCCTCAAGAATGAGACCGGAAACTTTCGATGATTTTGTTGGTCAATCGGAGATAATAGGACCAAAAAGTCCTCTACGCAGAAGCATTGGAAACGGTACTTTACCATCACTAATTTTATGGGGCCCTCCTGGAAGTGGTAAAACCACACTGGCCAGCATACTGGCACAATCGACAAGTGCAAAATTCATAAATTTAAGTGCTGTAACCTCAGGTGTTTCAGATCTAAGACAGGCAATCGCTGAATCTCAAAACAATTTATCGATGCACAACTTAAGAACTGTCCTATTTATCGACGAAATACACCGTTTTAGCAAATCTCAACAAGACGTAATTCTTCCCCACGTCGAAAACGGGACATTCACTCTTATAGGAGCAACAACGGAAAACCCTTCCTTCGAAGTAATAGCTCCATTGTTATCACGCTGCAGGGTTTTTACTTTAAACAAACTATCACAAGAAGATATAGTCTCAATAATTAAACGGGCCCTGAACAACAAGACCAAAGGCCTTGGGTCAAAACTAATTACTATTGACGACAGCGCCATAGACTTAATTTCAAATATGGCCTCAGGAGATGCAAGATGGGCATTAAATACTCTGGAACTCGCATTCAATACCATAGATCCCACAGGAAATAATGGGGCAATTTCGGACAAAACCGTCTTAGAGGTCGTGCAGACTAAGTCTTTGAACTACGACAAATTGGGAGATTCTCACTATGACACAATCTCGGCATTCATAAAATCCATCAGAGCTTCAGATCCAGATGCTTCAATATATTGGTTAGCAAGGATGTTGTCAGCCGGGGAAGATCCAATGTTTATAGCAAGAAGGTTAGTTATATCTGCCAGTGAGGACATTGGACTGGCTGATCCCAGAGCATTAACTGTGGCGATCTCTGCCCAGCAAGCCCTACATCTAATAGGGTTGCCGGAAGGAAGGATACCCCTTGCAGAAGCCACAATATATTTGGCAGCGGCACCAAAAAGCAACTCCGCCTACAAAGCTATAAATGAAGCAATGAGTGAAGTTTCCAATTCTGGAGACATGCCAGTGCCGCTACATCTGAGAAATCCCGTTACAAATCTCATGAAAGATTCTGAATACGGTTCCGGATACAAATATTCCCATGATTACGAAAATCATTTTATTGAAACTTATAATCTGCCCAAGGAATTAGATTCCAGCAGATTCTATCAACCGGGCGTACTAGGATTTGAAGCACACATTTCCAAAAGACTGAACGAACTTTGGAACAACCTGTATGAAGATTAATTGCTTTAGCTATTCCAAAGCTGCTATAGCATCACTCATGACTTCTAGAGTCCGGTCTACGTCCGAAGCCTCAATGCCATAGTGAGTAACAAATCGCCATCTTTTTTCTTCGGACCCACCCAGTATCCCATTTGATTGAAGTGCCTGAACAAGATTTTTGCGGTTTTTCAGCTCAACATCAAAAAACACTAAATTTGTTTCTGATTCATCCAAGTCGATATTGATGCCGGGTAACTTTGACAATCCAACAGCAAGCCTTCTTGCATTAGCGTGATCATCAGCTAATCTATCAACCATAGTATCTAAAGCCACTATGCCGGCTGAGGCCATGAACCCAGCCTGACGCATCCCTCCGCCGACCATCTTTCGCCATCTTCTAGCTTCATTGATAAAATCCTCTGTTCCACACACAACAGAACCCACCGGACAACTTAGTCCTTTTGACAAGCAAAAACTAACTGAATCAGCATCCTTAACTAATTCTTGGACAGGTGTTTCAAGTTTGACCGATGCATTGAATATTCTTGCTCCGTCGATATGTAGCTGAATTCCATTATCATGTGCGATCTTTGCGACCTGGGAGGTATATTCAGCGGAAAGTGCTTTGCCTCCGCAATTATTTTGAGTATTCTCAATAGTTATCATCTTTGTATGTGGGTTGTGGTGATTTGTTGAGTCACGGATAGCAGATTCAACTTCGCCCAAATCAAGCATCCCCATCTTGTCATTACGAACAGTATTGTATGAGATACCCCCTAGGGCGGCGGCACCTCCGCCTTCCGACCTAAAAATGTGGGCCTTATCTCCCAGAATGATCTCATCTCCTCTTCCTGCATGGGCCAATACAGAAATTAAGTTTCCCATCGTTCCACTTGCGACAAATACTGCAGCTTCTTTACCCATAATGTCTGCTGACTTTGCTTCCAGCTTATTCACGGACGGATCATCGGAAAAAACATCATCTCCGATATCCGCATCATAGATAGCATCCCTCATTTCCGGGGATGGATGAGTCACCGTATCGCTTCTAAGATCAATTACTGACATTTTTTTAATCTTCCTTTCCCTAACAAGCTTTGTTAGACAAATTCTATCTGATAGTCAAAAACTTGTCCTGCACGCGAAGTTTCTATTTGGTATTGTATTAAAGATCGAACTCAGAACGTATATCAAAATCAGATGGGATACAAATTGCTCATAACAATTTCAGCCAAAGACCAGAGCATTGAAGGGAGATTCGATCTTCCCAAAAACCATAGTCGACCACCATGCGTGATTTTATGCCACCCTCACCCAAAATATGGTGGCAATATGTATAACAGCGTTTTAAATGCAATATCGAACTACTTAGTTCAAGCAGGGATCGGTACCTTAAGATTTAACTACCGAGGTGTCGGGATGAGCACAGGTGAAATTGAAGGTGGAAACGGAGAAATTGCCGACTCAATCGCTGTCACTGAATTTGCTAGTAAATCACAGTTTATTGATGGGAGCAGATTAGGAATAGCCGGGTATTCATTTGGCGGTTGGATGTCTCTAGAGACAATCAAGCAGACTAATTGCATTAAGGCACTGGCATCCATAGCGTGCCCACAAAATAGACTATCCCAACATAGCACTGACGAAATTGTACAACCTAAGCTACTTGTACTAGGTGATCGAGACCACGACTTTCCTGTAGCTCAATTTCAATTCATTGGCACAAGATTTGGGGGGGCCACGATACTCGAGATCGTGAGTCAAGCAGATCACTTTTTCCGAGGTCAAGAGCAACAGGTTGGAGAAATGGTATCTGATTTTTTTGGATCAAAACTCTGATACACAAATAAACAACATAGGAGAAAAGATTGACTGACACAGGCGAATATCGAAAAGAACGAGATTCTATGGGTGAATTTCAGGTCCCAATTAATGCTTATTACGGAGCAAATACTATGAGGGCTGTCCTAAATTTCCCAATTAGTGATTTGAGGTTTTCAAGGTCTTTTATCGAGGCGATAGCGACAATTAAGCTTGCTGCGGCTAAAGCCAACATGGAACTAGATTTGCTAGATAATAAAATTGGGGCAGCAATAGTGCAGTCAGCAACGGAAGTGTCTGAAGGAAAATTTGATAATTCTTTCGTCGTCGACATTTTCCAGACTGGATCGGGTACTTCAACTAACATGAATGTGAATGAGGTTATTTCTAATAGAGCCATTGAAATATTAGGAGGAGAACTGGGATCTCGTACCCCTGTACACCCGAACGATCATGTCAATACCGGGCAGTCTTCTAATGACGTGATACCGACTGCAATACATGTAGCAGCCGCGAAAACAATAAGTTACAAACTCATACCGGCCCTAGAAAAACTTCAGAAGTCTCTTCTTGATAAATCTGATGAATTCATGACGGTGATAAAAACTGGAAGAACTCACCT
>CAYTAN010000030.1:3333-7323 GCA_964435605.1 uncultured Dehalococcoidia bacterium | reverse complement strand
TGTGGTGGCGCCTAAAAAGACATAAGCTTGCAATGATCGCCAGCATAACTCTGGCCATTCTTTATTTTATCGTGATTTTCGCCGACTTTTTGGCCGTTGCCGAGCCAAAATTAAGTGAAGCCAAAAGAGGTGAAATGCCACCTCAGGGCATACACTTGACATTCGACGGTATCAACCCACAACTTTATGTATACGGCACGAAAGGGATAAGAGATCCTAAAACTTTTAAGAAAGTTTTCAAACCAGACCAAACAGTCCGAGTTCCTATTAGGCTTTTCGCCAAAGGATACGAATATAAGTTACTTGGCTTCATTCCTCTAGATCGACACCTCTTTGGGGTCAATGCTCCACTGAAGGCGGAAGAGACTATATATTTATTGGGGACAGATGTTCAGGGTAGAGACGTTTGGTCCAGGTTGATGCTCGCTACAAGGATATCTATGACAATAGGCCTTCTGAGTGTTTCTTTAAGTTTATTCTTGGGCGTCCTTTTAGGCGGTTTATCAGGATATTATGGAGGACTTTTGGATCTAGTGATCCAAAGGATCATAGAGATTTTAAGATCCATTCCGACTATTCCATTGTGGATGGCTATTGCTGCTTCAGTACCTCAAGATTGGTCGATAATACGGGTATATTTTGCCATCACAATAATAATAGCCATGTTTGAGTGGACCAGACTTGCTCGTGAAGTGAGAGGTCGGTTCCTTTCACTTAGAGACGAAGATTTTGTCACAGCTGCTGCGTTACTAGGTGCCAGTAAAGTGAGGATCATATTTAGGCACATGGTTCCATCCTTCATGAGTCATATAATCGCCTCTTCAACATTGATGATTCCATTTATTATCATCAGTGAAACATCACTCAGTTTTCTTGGTTTGGGATTGCGTCCACCTGCCATCAGTTGGGGGGTAATGCTCCAAGCAGCACAAAACATACAGACAATAGCCCTGACTCCATGGCAATTAATTCCAGCAGCGTTTGTTATCGTTGCGGTATTAGCGTTCAATTTTCTCGGTGATGGTCTAAGAGACGCAGCGGATCCATACGGATGAGGAAGGTGAAATAATGACGAGTAATGATGAACCAATATTACAAATCAAGAATCTGGAAACACATTTTCCGCTCGAGGAAGGTACTGTTGTTGCTGTGAATGGGGCAAGTTTTGACGTGTTGCCTGGCAAAACGCTGGGCATTGTAGGTGAGAGTGGCTGTGGTAAGAGTGTTGCCGCCAGATCCATTATGAGAATACTAGACAAACCAGGGGAAATTGTAGGCGGGGAGATTTTATTTAAGAGAAATATGGGGGAGAGTGATGAACAAATTGTTGACATCGCCTCAATGAACTCCAATAGCTCCGAGATTAAATCCATACGGGGTGGAGAGATTGCATATGTTTTCCAAGAACCCATGACCTCGTTCAGCCCCGTCCATACTATTGGTAACCAGATAATAGAAACCATCAGACTGCATCAGGATATAAACAAAGAAGGTGCGAGGGAAATTGCCGTTAACGCGCTGTCGGCCGTCGGGATACCACTAGCAGATAGACGACTTGATGATTATTCCTTCCAATTGAGTGGAGGCCTTCGGCAAAGGGCCATGATTGCGATGACCCTTGTATCAAACCCAACGATTTTGATTGCCGACGAACCGACAACAGCATTAGATGTTACCAATCAGGCCCAACTCCTTGAACTGATGGCGGAATTACAAAATGATAATGGAATGGCCATCATATTGATCACACATGACTTGGGGGTTATTGCTGAAATGGCAGACCATGTATCGGTCATGTACTTGGGAGAGGTGGTAGAGAGTGCTCCTGTTGACGATATTTTCCACAATCCGCAGCACCCGTACACCAAGGCTCTTCTAAAGTCTATTCCAAGAATTAGATCTGATTCATCAGAACGCCTGGCATCTATTAGTGGGTCTGTACCACACCCGTATGACCGTCCGAGAGGATGTGCCTTTGGACCCAGATGTGATTTTTTTATGCCGGGGAAATGCGACGGTGCAATACCTACTCTTCTGAATGTAGAACCCACTCATCAAGTAAGTTGCTTTCTTTATGAAGAGGGAGATTAAAGTATGACAATTAATGAAACGGGGTTATCTGAAGAACGCCTTTTGGAAGTATCTGATCTCGAAAAGTACTTTCCCATTAAACAAGGCTTTTTAAAGAAAGAAGTTGGACAAATACGTGCTGTTGATGGAGTTAATTTTCACATAAACGACGGCGAGACCCTAGGACTTGTAGGGGAAAGTGGTTGTGGGAAAACAACTACTGCCCGTTGTATATTGAGAGCGGTGGACCCCACTAGTGGTGAAATATTGTTTAGGACTCGTGAAGACGAAGTTGTTGATATTGCCGCGCTAAGAGGATCTGATCTCAAAAAAATCAGAAGTGATATTCAAATGATCTTTCAAGATCCTTTTTCCTCTCTAAATCCGAGGATGACACTTTTGGACACCATCGGAGAGCCTCTATTACTTAATAACATTGGAAACAAAGACGATCGAGAACAGCGAGTCGCTGAACTTCTTGAGATGGTGGGACTTCGCCCAGAATACATGCGGAGATTTCCACATGCTTTCAGCGGCGGACAAAGACAAAGAATTGGTATAGCGAGAGCCTTGGCACTCAACCCCAAGTTAGTAGTGGCCGATGAACCTGTGTCCGCATTAGATGTTTCGGTTCAAGCCCAGGTGTTGAATCTACTAGCGGATCTTCAGCAGGAACTAGGATTGACATACTTGTTCGTGGCCCACGATTTGAGCGTGGTTAAACATATAAGTGACAGAGTCGCCGTCATGTATGTCGGCAAATTGGTTGAAATGGCCCCAACGGACGAATTGTTTTCAACACCTAAACATCCTTACACAGCGGCATTGCTTTCAGCTGTTCCAGAGCCGGACCCACGGACGAAGTCGGACCGAATAGTTCTGCAAGGTGAAGTGGCAAACCCAGCCGATCCGCCAACTGGATGTTATTTCCATCCCCGTTGTGCTTACGCGACAGAACAATGCAAGTCTGAAACACCTCTTCTTCAAGAAGTCAGCGATGGACATTATGTGAGCTGCCATCGTGCTGAAGAATTAATGTTGGACGGGGTTCTATCTGAAGCCCTCAACTAAAACAGTGACTATTTTTAATTTTTATGGGTAATCTAACAAAGATTTATGCCCCATTTTTGGGTATATCTGGCGTCAAAAAATTTCTCTTGGTCGCCATAATTTGTGGAGGATCTACCAGCTTTGCAAGGTTCTTTATTTCCGACATCGTACAAAAGAAAGTAAGATGGGAAGATCCGGTACATATGAGTGGGTTACCCACTTTATGCCTTGGAGTGGCTGCATTCCTTGCCGGAGTATTCCTAACTTATGTTTTAGTTAAGGTAATCATAGGGGAGGGATATCTAAACAGAAACCTTTTTATTTGGATCTTTGTCGGGCTTTTGTACGGGATATTTATACCATTTGTCACCGGACTTCTACTTCCTATGGGAATGTTCGTCATGAATGTATCCATAGGAGTGATCGAATTAAACAAGGCTTTTTTCTTTTTCCTTGATGCTATAGTTTTAGCTCCAACCAATGCTTTCACCCATGGTATTTTTGGCGTCATTAGTGGGTTGATATGTGGCATGCTTTTGGCATTTGCTTTGTGGTTGATGGATAAAATTCAAAGTGTCGGCTCTAAATGGCAGGTCATCGTCGGAATCACTTTTTCACTCTTCATGATAATTGTTTCTAAGTTTGCACCGCCTACTTTCCTAGTAAACTTTGGGTAAAAGGATAAATTTTATAAGTTGAGATACTTTCACTTTATGAAAGGTTTGCTTTGTGTAATCTCGTTGGTATGATATTTCATATTCATCTAATAATAGAATTCAGTTGATCTCAGGAGTCGGAACATGAATAATGAAGAACTTCAATTAAAAGCACATCTCTTGCGAAGAGCGGGCTTTGGAGTCTCCAGATCAG
>CAYTAN010000030.1:0-3233 GCA_964435605.1 uncultured Dehalococcoidia bacterium | reverse complement strand
CTTCAATTAAAAGCACATCTCTTGCGAAGAGCGGGCTTTGGAGTCTCCAGATCAGAATTAGAGTCTTTAGAAGCTAAAACCTATGAGGAAATTGTTGAAGATTTATTAAATGTTGAACTTCTTGACGAGCCCAATGAGGATTACTTAAAAAGATATAACCCAGATTTAACATATCATGATGGAATTGGTGTTTGGGGGGGAAGATGGATATGGAGAATGATTAATTCTCCGCGTGTTCTTGAGGAAAAGATGGCCTTAATGTGGCATCAAATTTTCGCAACCGCATGGTACAAAAGTGATCACACTCCTTCTTCAATAGAACAGATCGAGCTTTTCCGTAAGCACGGGTTGTCCAACGTAAAAGAAATATTGGTTCGCCTTTCTAAAGATCCTGCCATGCTTTATTGGCTGGACAACTGTGAAAATCATGCGGATCAACCAAACGAAAACTGGGGTAGGGAACTACTAGAATTGTTTTCAATGGGAGTTGGTAACTATTCAGAGGACGATATAAAACACGCTTCAAGGGCTTTTACGGGCTGGACTTTCGAACAACCGAATCCATTGTACCCATATGGGCATTGGGAAACATCCTTCGTTTTTGACGGTGATGATCATGACTATGGAGAGAAAACTTTCCTAGGAGAAACTGGATGTTTCGACGGTGAGGACATCATAGATATTATCTGCAAACAAGACGCATCGGCTCGATTCATATGCAGACACATATACAATTTTTTCGTTGAAGATGAGCCTCAAGTGCCGGCATGGGACATAGAGCCACCAAGAAACCCTGAGGCCTTAAACGAAATGATTTCTATTTATATGGAGACAGAAGGAGACATAAAATCTATATTACGGTTTGTATTCAACTCTGAGTTTTTTAAATCTGCCCGATATAAAAAAGTAAAAAACCCTGCGGAATTAATCGCTGGTTTAATGAAAATATCCGGGAGACATTCTGTGATCCCTGAGGCCGGTGAATCGGTCACAGCATTATGGGGAGCGGCTTCTGCGATGGGACAAGCTCTAATGAATCCTCCGACTGTAGAGGGATGGCATACGGGGTATGAATGGATTGATGGTGGAGCCTTAAACGAAAGGGTTAACTTTGCCGTTAATCAGTTCAATGATCTAAACTCACCAGGCTTTAAGGCAATTATGGCCAACCTTGGAGACACATTAAAAGCAAAAGATATTCTGGATGAATGTCTAGAATCCCTTGGCTGTATCGATGTACAGAAATCTACCAGAGAAACATTAGCCAAATATGCAGAATCATGCGGTGATTTACGATTCGACGAGGCACAAAACGAAGGCGGAGATGAGCTGAAGTTATCAAGAATGATACAGCTCATAGTTGCAACCAGAGAGTATCAGTTCGCATAGTCGGATATGAAGTATCACTGCTTTAGACCTGGAACCGTGCTTTTTAAAGTGAAATATCTGTTATGAGCTGTAAGTACTAATATCGGCTAATACTTTCAAGATTGATATCCCTTTCATGAGAGGACAATCCGTCCTTAATAGGAACAAAAAATACGATGTTTATAGATTTAGAAATCCTGAAAGAAAGAATCCATGGAGTGATACTCAACAAGGCTTCTCAAGGCCATGATGTTGAGGGTGCGGCTGAAAGATTACATCAATTATCAAACAGTTATGATGATCTGATCCAATTTGCAGCTACTCTTGCAGATCTCCCAATGCGAAAAGATTGGCAATATACTGAGCCGAATGAAATAGATGCCATTTGGGCAGAGTCAGATCCAACAAGACCTCTGGGTAAAGTGGCCGAGGTTGATTTAGATGATAGTTCAAAGCGAGTGGAGGAAGCGTTCCTCGGTTCCGTTGCAGGTTGTATGTTAGGAAAACCTATAGAAGTTCGTTTGACTGGCGATGAAATAAAGATTGCTTTGAAAAAGATCAATGATTGGCCTCTTACTGAGTATATCTCTGAAAATATCAAATCCGTTATACCTACTGTGCATCGGTCTTTCGACGAAACAGTAAGAGAAAAAATAAAATTTGTTGCTCCTGACGATGATATTAATTACACGATTATGGGTATGTTGATTCTGGAAGAATTCGGACCTGGATTTACACATAAGGATGTAAGGGAGTTATGGGTTAAACATCTTCCGTTGGACACAACATTCGGCCCAGAGAGAACAATGTTAATCAAATCTGGTCTTGAGTCACTTGGCAGGATGAATCTGGCAAGTTTTGAAGAAACTGGAGGTGTTGCATCATCAGAAGGAGGGTACAGGCCCGCATTTTTCAGAGGCGAAAATCCAGTCAACATTTTTCTAAATCCGGGAGATGAGTTATGCGGAGCGGTTATTCGGGCAGATGCCTATGGATATGCTTGTCCAGGATACCCTGAAAAAGCCGCCGAGCTAGCCTGGAAAGATGCCAGTTTTACTCATAATAGAACTGGGATTTATGGCACTATGTTTGTTGCTGCCGCCATAGCAATGGCGCAGATTTCTAAAGACAGGATGAGTATATTTGATACGGCTTTGAAATTTGTCCCAATGAAAAGCCGGTTTTATGAGCGAGTAAAAAAATGTTTTGAGTTGGTATCTGATTCAAAATCATGGGAGGAAGGCTACGCGAAAATCAATGATTTGTATGGTGACTATGGTCACTGCAGAGTCTACCAAGAAATTGGTATGTTGATTAACACAATGAAGTTTGCCAATGATGTAGGTGACGGAATTTGCATACAAGTAAGCCAAGGAGCTGATACGGACAGCTTCGGAGCAAGTGCCGGGTCTATATTAGGAGCATATTTTGGACCGGGTTCTCTGGACCAAAAATGGACGTTACCATTTAACGATGACATTCACACAGGCATGGCCTGGTTCTTTGAACGTTCATTATCTGATCTTGCGAGCCGAATGGGAGAACTGCCAAAACGAATTTATCCAACATTGTGATAAAGTCATGCAATATCGAAATCAGGGCTTATCTGTTTTCTGGATACGATCATAAATTATAATGTGGCCATTCGCGTCAACTTGAAGGCCAAAAAACCCCTCCCTCGAATCATCTGTGGAGGTATGCTGAGGGAGGGGGGAAAGGCTTGTTTTGTGAGAAGGAAGCAAGCAAATAGATAAGTTGCCTTTCATTAGGAAAAAATCAAATAGCCACGGCCCACCTTAGTTGTAGTTGTCTTTTGATGAATGTTACGCAAAATATGCTTGTCGACATCAGAGCTATTGACGGTC
>CAYTAN010000029.1:0-7653 GCA_964435605.1 uncultured Dehalococcoidia bacterium | reverse complement strand
GGACAGCAAGTTGTGAAGATTGCTAATGATGAACTTGTGTTAACGCTTGGAGGTGAGACAGTCACGCTTAGACCAGGAGCCGATAAACCCAGTGTTTTATTGATGGTCGGTTTGAATGGTTCAGGTAAAACAACTACTGCAGGTAAGCTGAGCTCCTATCTAAAGAAATCTGGACAGCCTGTTAGTTTGGTAGCCGCTGATGTTCATAGACCAGCAGCTATAGACCAGCTTAAAGTGCTTGGTGAACGGGTTGATGTCGAAGTATTTGAACAGGGAACTGATGTTAGCCCAGAGAAAATAGTAAAAGAAGGAGTACGGCGTAGCCAAAAAAAACAGGATACCTGGACTATTGTTGATACTGCTGGACGATTTCAAGTAGATGACGATCTGATGCAGGAATTGGTAGAAATTAAGAAAATCGTAGATGTTCACGAGGTGCTACTTGTCGTTGATGCTATGACGGGACAGGAAGCTGTTAATGTGGCGGAAGCATTTCACGAAAAAATCGGATTGACGGGTCTGGTACTTACCAAAATGGATGGTGACGCACGAGGAGGAGCTGCGCTATCCATAACGTCAGTTACTGGTGTGCCTGTGAAATTTATAGGTGTCGGTGAACGGGTCGACGACTTGGAGATATTTCATCCCGATAGATTAGCATCCCGGATTATAGGAATGGGAGATGTTCTAACTCTAGTGGAAAAGGCACAGGCTAGTTTTGATGAAAATCAGGCGAAAATTTTAGAAGATAAAATTAAGAGCGCTACCTTTGATTTGAGTGATTTTCTTGATCAAATGCAAGCTGTCAAGAAAATGGGACCGCTGACCCAGGTGATGGAAATGATCCCGGGATTCTCCAATTTTAAAAATAAATTGGATTCGTCCAGTTTGGATGGCAGCCACTTAAGCAGATCTGAGGCAATTATACGGTCGATGACAGTTCTTGAAAGAGAAAGACCGGAAATAATAGGGGGCAGCAGGAGAAGGAGAATAGCGATTGGTAGCGGAACTACACCTCAAGACGTGAATCAATTACTTAATCAATTTAAACAGGTTCGTAAAATGATGAAGGAGATGTCCTCTCCTAAAGGCCAGCAAAAAATGATGCGAGCTATGTCCCAGAAAGGAAATCCTTTCGGATTATGATACTTAGTGACATAAATGTTAGACCCTTTATCAGGTTTATTAGCGGCCTGATATAATGCAGAAGAGATTTTCATGATTTAGAAGATCTTTAAAAATGAATATAAGGGGGGTAGTCGCATGGATATATTATTAATTGCGGTTGGCGTCCTTGGTAGTTTGTTGGTTGGTTTAGGCTTAGGTTTGCTGGGCCAGAGAATTCGAACAGTTCGTGCTAAAGGGATAGCGACCTCAGAGGCGGATCGGATAGTAGAGGAAGCTCAAGAGGAAAAAAGAGCCGTACTTATAGGAGCCAAAGAGGAAGCATTAAAGACTTTACAGGAAGGGGAATCAGATATACGAGAAAGGCGATCTGAAATTAGACGTAACGAGAGGAGAGTTGCTAATCGTGAAGAGAATGTGGAGAAACGAGCAACTAATTTGGAGAAGCGTGAACGAAAAATATCTGATCGAGAGAAGGAAATAGACCAACTTGCTACTGAGGTCGATGAACTAAAAGAGAGACAGGTCCGTCAAATAGAGATAGTGGCAGACCTAAGTATGGACGAGGCAAAAGACATAGTGATGTCTCAGGCGGAAGAGGATGCGAAATTTGAGATCGCGTCCAGATATAGGGATCTGGAGGAATCACAGCGAAATGAAGCTAATGATAAGGCCAGGATGATAATTGGACAGGCTATTCAAAGGCTGGCGTCAGACGTAGTCTCCGAAGCCACAGTTAGCACTGTTGCCTTACCTAGTGATGACATGAAGGGCCGACTGATAGGTAGAGAAGGTCGTAATATAAGAGCGATTGAACGGAACACTGGTGTAGATCTCATTATAGATGACACGCCCGAAGCGATCACTTTGTCTTGTTTCGATCCAGTAAGAAGGGAAATTGCAAGACTAGCAGTCAGTAAATTGGTCGCAGATGGTAGGATCCATCCTGCCCGCATCGAGGATATGGTTAATAAGTCTCGAGAAGAGGTAGAGGAGACGATTTGGAAAAGCGGAGAAGCTGCAGTGTTGGAAGCTGACGTAAGGGGATTGCATCCAGAAATGATTCGTCTGCTTGGTAGATTGAAATATCGGTACAGTTTTGGTGAAAATGTTCTTATGCACTCTTTGGAAGTGGCGCATTTGGCTGGTTTGATGGCTGCAGAGGTCGGCGCCAACGTTAAAGTAGCTAAGGTGGGTGGGCTATTGCATGATATAGGAAAAGCACTAAGCCATGAGATCGAAGGTCCACATGCTGAGATAGGGGCTGATGTATCCAAGAAACACAAAGTTTCAAATAGAGTGATTACTTGTATAGCAGAGCATCACGATGATGAGATGAGTACTGTGGAGTCGTTTGTCGTAGCCGCGGCTGATGCCATTAGTGCTGCCCGTCCCGGGTCCAGAAGAGATACTGTTGAAAACTATATGCGGCGTATGCAGGAACTTGAGGAAGTCGCTGGTGACTTCGAAGGAATAGAGAAATGCTTCGCCATACAGGCAGGGAGAGAGGTTCGCATTATGGTTGAACCTGATTCTGTAGATGATGTGTCGGCCTCAGTCATGGCCCGTGATATTGTCAAGAACATCGAAAATAAATTGGCTTATCCAGGACAAATCAAGGTGGTTGTCATTAGAGAAAAAAGGTCGGTTAACTATGCAAGATGAGGGACTCCGTTATCCATCTCATAATGGCAGATTCCTTATTTCATACAAAAGACTACTAGACCTTCAATAATTCGATAATGTCAGTTGAAGTTGACCTACACTTGCATACGACTTTTTCTGATGGTACTTTCACGCCCGCGGAGATAGTTCAGAAGGCTATTTGTCGTGGCTTGAAAACCATAGCGATTACCGATCATGACACAACGGACGGTCTTGCAGTTTCTAGAGAAAATGCCGATCTATATGGCGTAAATTTGATACCGGGTATCGAAATTGGGACCAAGCTCAATACGGACGAAATACATATACTTGGGTATTATGTCGAGGAAAATGATGTTGAGTTCCAGCGGGTTTTAAAGGCGCATCGCGATGATCGCTTAACAAGAGGTGAGAGGATAATTCGCGTCTTGAATGAATTGGGTTATAACGTCAGTTGGGAAAGAGTATTACAGATAGCCTCTGGTGGATCTGTTGGTAGGCCTCATATTGCCCATGCATTGGTAGAACGCGGATATGCCAAGGACGTAAAAAATGCCTTTGAAAAGCTAATTGGACCAGAAGGTCCGGCGTATGTTGAAAGGTGGTTGATGACTCCTGAGGAAGCCATTCGACTGTTAGTTCAAAATGGGGCAGTACCAGTTTTGGCTCACCCCTTTAATTCCCCATTCAAAGCTGGTAGAAAAGGAATAAGCAATCTTGAAGAGATCATTCCTATATTAATTTCACACGGCTTAGCAGGGATTGAGGTTCATTACGGTGATTACAGTGATGCTCAGGTTGACAAGTTATTGAAGTTGGCTGAGCTTCATAACATTGTTGCTACTGGAGGGAGCGATTATCACGGAGTGGGAGGAAAAGGTGAGCCTCAAATGGGACAACGGGGGCCAGAAAGTTCGGTGGTAGCCGATTTGGAGAACTTAAGGCGAAAATAGGAGATGTAGCTTCAACATGTATCAATGGATTCTCAGCATATCCATTTTTGTAATTAGTTTTTTTATTGGAAGCCTGCATCTGTCCTATTGGTATGCTGTGAAATTCAACAATATCAATTTATTCAAAGTGGGGACTAGGTCCGTAGGCTCTTCAAATATGATGAATTTTGTAGGGAAAAAGGCTTCCTACATTGTTGCTATTTTTGATTTTGCGGTAAAAGGAGTTATGCCTATACTGTTGTTATCTTATTTAGGATGCGAGGTATGGGTTCGAATTTTGGCAGGATTACTGATCGTGTGTGGGCACAATTGGTCACCTTTTTTGGGATTTCGAGGAGGTAGGGGGATTTTGACTTCGCTAGGTATTATTCTAGGTATCGGAATGTGGATCGAGTTCGTAGTGATGTTTGTTGTTGCGGGTATGATTGGGTACGGCCTGATATATCGAGACAGCGGATTTTGGACATTTATAGGATTTTTACTTTTAATTGGGTTGGCGTTGATTTATCATCCGCAATTAAGTTCTGTAGTTTTTTGCTGTCTTTTGGTGGCTATTTTACTCATCAAAAGACTAGTTGCGAATATGGACCCAATCCAAGCGTCCAACAAATTTAAAATATTGTTTTATAGACTCATTTTTGATAGAGATATTCGATCAAAACGTATTTGGAATAAATATGAACGGTACTGAGATGGGTGACAAACTAGTGTTATGCACGCCACCAAATGTTTTGTGCTAGGCATCCTAATATAACTACAGTTTTGTCTTGCGCACGATGCGAGGTGCCGATTTGTACTAGCTGCTCGGTGCCAACACCTGTCGGAAACAGATGTGCACTATGTTCGCAATCGTCGAATTATTCTATATTTTCTATATCTACTTGGACGATTGTTAAAGCTTATATGACGGCTACTTTATTGGCTGTTTTACTTTGTTTGGTTATTGTTATTTCTAAATTTTTGATTTCGAACCTAGAGCAAAAAATCCAGACCATTATATTTGTGTGGTATACGTTGTTAATAATCTCAGGTTTTTTGATTGGACAAGTGTTGAGTCTTGTCAGCAAGCGGAAAAAAGGAATTGTTTTGACGTTGGCCCCGATCTACGGAGTAATGGTTATCGTCTTAGGGATGTTGTTTTCCAACACTATTGTTTTAGCGGACTTATTGAATTTGTTTGGTGTAGGTTCGGTTCTAATTGCGCTTGCTGTGTCGGTAAGGAAATTTTGAACATTGCGAAAATGTGAGTTTATAATTAAATATGTGTTGGTATAAAACTTTGGTTCGGATTTTCACTAGAAAATTTATTTTAATTTCTACTTTCAACGTGAGTCCGTATGTAGATATGGGAATTCGTGGGAGAATATATTGCTGAAAGATATTAACTGTGGTGACATAAATAAACAGCAAATTGGTAATTTGGTTACTGTTGCTGGTTGGGTCAATCGAAGAAGGGATCACGGGAATCTTATATTTATAGACCTAAGGGATCGAGAAGGGTTAGTGCAAATTGTTTTCAATCCGGAATTAGCATCAAATGTTCATGCAATTGCGGAATCCTTGCGGAATGAATGGGTGATACAAGTTAAAGGTCGTGTGACGGAAAGGCCAGATGGAACAATAAACACAGATATATCATCGGGAGAAGTGGAGGTATACGCTGAGGAACTTGTGATATTAAATGAATCTAAAACTCCGCCATTTTACGTCAATGAGGATGGCGATGTGGATGAGACCCTGAGACTTAAATATAGATATGTGGATCTCAGGCGAGAAAATATGAAAGACGCTCTTGTTACACGGCACAACATCGTTAATTTCATCCGAACTTTTTTGAACGATAAGGAGTTTTTGGAGATTGAAACTCCTATTTTGATAAAGAGTACCCCTGAGGGGGCGAGAGATCATGTGGTTCCAAGCAGACTATACCCCGGGTCATTTTATGCTCTTCCTCAATCACCTCAGCAGTTGAAACAGCTGTTGATGGTCGCCGGCCTTGAGCGATATTTTCAAATCGCTAGATGTTTTAGGGATGAAGATTCGAGAGCAGATCGTCAACCTGAGTTCACACAGCTTGATCTGGAAATGAGTTTTGTTGAACAAGAGGATATATTGAAACTTACTGAGGATCTATTTACTGGCCTTTTGAAAGAACTTTTTCCGGAAAAGTTTTTTATGGAGCCCTTTCCTAGATTATCTTACGATGTGGCTATGGAAGAATATGGGGTAGATAGACCCGATCTCAGATTTGAAATGAAATTGAAAGATGTCAGTGAACATCTTGAGGATACAGAGTTTCAAGTATTCAACAATGTCTTGGGTGCAGGAGGCATTATAAAAGGGTTGGTTGCTCCAGGATGTGCGGATTTTACGAGAAGTAAAGTGGATGATCTTACCGAATTTGTCAAATCGAGAGGAGCTAGTGGTCTCATATCGATAGGTATATCTGGGGCCGATGAATCTTTATCTGACCTTGATATGTCACACGTGAGATCGAATATTCAAAGATTCTTAACCCTGGATCATGTTAGAAGATTAACCGACAAATTGAATGTGGTTGATGGAGACTTAATTTTGCTCGTTGCTGGAGACTCTAAAACGACAAACGCATCTTTGGGAGCCTTGAGGAATTTGCTTGGTAATGAGTTAAAACTAATAGATCCTAATGTGATGGCATTTGCTTTTGTTACCGATTTCCCACTGTTTGATTGGAACGAACAAGATGAAAAATGGGACGCGTCTCACCACGCATTTTGTATGCCGAAAGATGGATATGAGCAATACTTAAAAAATGATCCCGGAAAGGTGATTGCTCAGTCATATGACCTAATATGCAATGGGATAGAGATGGCAAGTGGCAGTATCAGGGTACATAATCGAGAGTTGCAAGAGGATATATTTGCTGTGCTTGGTTATTCGGCTGAGGAAGTTTCTGAAAGATTTAGCCAGTTGTTGGATGCCTTCGAATATGGAGCTCCGCCGCACGGCGGTATAGCTCCAGGTATTGACAGACTCGCGATGGTACTGCTTGGGCGCGATACAATCAGAGATGTCATAGCTTTTCCAAAGACCCAGAGTCAAATGGACCCTATGTTTGGTTCCCCTTCGGAGATAGAGCAGTCACAGTTAGACGAGTTAAAGATTCAGTTGATAGTCGAAGATTGAGTTATCAATTGAATTTGGATGTTGGCTTGATGCTATGCTGATCGCTTCTTGACTATAGGTAGCCTAATCAATTCACCACTTTCCTTGGTTATTTTGACTGGTTCCTCTCCTCGAACTGCCTCGTCCGACACAGTACAATTCTTTGCTTCGCCAATGCTCGGCAACTCATACATCACGTCTAGCAATGTCGACTCTATTATTGACCTTAGGCCTCTCGCACCAGTTTGCTGTTGGATGGCTTTGTCAGCCGCTGCTTCAAGAGATTGATCGGTGAATTCAAGCGTGATATTGTCCATTTCAAAAAGCGCTTGATATTGTTTAACAAATGCGTTCTTAGGTTTGGTCATTATCTGAATTAGTTCCTCTCGAGTGAGATCATTAAGGGTAACTAAAACTGGCAGACGTCCAACGAATTCTGGTATAAATCCATATTGCATTAGGTCATCAGAAGTGACGTCTTTTTCATCTGGTTTATCCGGTTCATCATTAGAAAGCTTGTTAAATCCAAAAGTATTTATATTGTTGGTTGTTCTTTTGTTGATGATTTCATCCATTCCTTCAAATGCACCACCAACTATAAACAGGATATTGTCGGTTTTAATTTGCATGAAATCTTGGTGTGGATGCTTTCTTCCTCCCTGCGGAGGTACATTGGCGACACATCCTTCTATGATTTTGAGCATTGCCTGTTGAACTCCTTCACCAGACACGTCTCTTGTTATGGAAGGATTTGGGTTTTTCCTTGAAACTTTGTCAATTTCGTCGA
>CAYTAN010000028.1:0-7974 GCA_964435605.1 uncultured Dehalococcoidia bacterium | reverse complement strand
CGATGATGACCGCCGGTCATAGCCTTGGTGAATATACTGCGCTGGTTGCCTCGGGGGTAGTTAATATCATGGAAGGGGCTTTACTGGTAGAAAGGCGTGGAGAATTGATGCAAGAAGCTTGCGATACAAATCCGGGTACCATGGCCGCTGTCCTAGGAATGGAAGAAGAGTTACTTTCCTCGATCGCGAGCGACTCTGGTGCGTATATATCTAACGTTAACACCGGAGACCAAATTGTTATTAGCGGTTCCATAGAGTCCGTAGAACGTGCAATGGAGCTAGCTTCGGAGAAAGGAGCTAAAAGGGTTATACCATTGAAAGTTGGAGGGGCTTTTCATTCTGGGTTGATGCAGCCGGCACAGAGCGGACTAGTGGAAGCCTTAGAGAAAGCAAATTTTAACAAGGCTGCTATTCCGATTGTCGCGAATTGTACTGGTCAGACAATCGTCACTGTTGACGAAGTTAGACAAGAATTATCTGATCAAATTGTTGGATGTGTTCAATGGAAAAAATCTATAGAGCTTATGTTGTCGTCAGGAGTGGCTAATTTTTATGAAATAGGACCTGGTAGAGCTCTCAGCGGTATGGTGAAAAAGATTGATCGTTCTGTCACAGTGCATTCCATTTCGGATATGGAAAGTATTGAGGCTTTAGTTTCCAAAAACTAAAAGGTTAAACTGTATTTATATGCTCGACCACAGAGCTGTAACAAATCGTAGAGAATGTCGAGTATTGGCCTTACAGGTTCTTTTTGAGTCGGATCTTGCCCGACACGAAACCAGCTTTGTCACAAATAGAGCGTTACAAAATAGTGATATTTCCCCTAGTTTTAGAAAGTTTGCCATCGAGCTTATCAAGAATGTACTTGAAAACCTCGGAGAAGTAGATAATATAATCACCGGCCATGCTAGGAATTGGCCAATAGATCAGATAGCTGTTGTAGATTTAAATATTTTGAGGATGGCTATTTCAGAGATTATATGGGGTAGTGATGCTCCTGCAGGAGCAGTTATAAATGAAGCTATAGAACTTTCAAAAACGTTCGGCTCCGATGGGACGCCAGGATTCATCAATGGGGTGTTGGGTTCATTTATGAAGGATCATAATAGATAGCAAAAGTCTGAAATAATGGAGGAAACAAGAATGTCGCTTCTAGAACGAGTACAAGCCGTAGTGGCGGAAAAATTAAGTGTTGATGAGGCAGAAGTAGTCCCTAGCGCTTCGTTTACGGAGGACCTTAACGCCGATTCTTTAGATTTGGTTGAATTAATAATGGCTTTTGAGGAAGAATTTTCTTCTGATGATGTAGACATTGAAATATCAGATGAGGACGCTGAAGGTATTACGACTGTTCAAGCAGCGATAGACTACCTACAGGACAACGGAGTCTCTGCCGACTAAAAATATAGCTATGCAATACTTCTAGACATAAGGTGTTGCAATACTTTGAAAAAGTCTTCTAGGATTTGGCTCCAAGTAAAAGTTGCTAATTCTAAACTTTGATTAACTGCTTTACAGGTTTCTAAGATAAGCGTCAGGTAAACTAATTGCTGAAGAAATGCTCGGAGGTAAGGATGAAGGCTGCAATTTACCAAGGAAAGCAACGTATAGTCGTAGAGGACATTCCAACCCCTGAACCAGGACCTAATGAAGTACTCGTAAAAATTGATTACAGTGCAATATGTGGGACGGATGTTCATGCATTTTTGTACGACATAGCGCCGCCTGGATCTGTATTAGGGCATGAATTTAGTGGCCATGTAGTCGCCGTTGGTCAGAATGTGACTAAATGGAAGGATGGCGATCGTATTATCTGCGGCGGGGGTACCCCACCACCGGGTATGGAGGCGCCGCTTAGGCGTCAATCTCAGTATAATTACAGACTAGAAGGGTTTTCAAATTCTAGGAATAGAGGATATGCAGAATACACTCTATTAAAGGATTGGGAACCATCAGAGGTTCCCGATAACGTTGATCAGTTACAGGCATCACTGACCGAGCCTTGCTCAGTTGTAGTCAGGGCTGTTCGATTATCTAACCAGAAATTAGGAGACACGGTTTCAGTCTTAGGAGCGGGGCCAATAGGGTTACTGTGTATGCAGGCTGCGAGAGCGGCCGGAGCACGTAAAGTTATAGTGTCTGAGCCTGCTGAAGCGAGGCGTGAAGTCGCTCTTGCACTGGGAGCTGACGAGGTTATTGATCCCACTGTTGATGATCCTGTTAAGTCGATCATTGAAATGACTGACGGTTTGGGCCCACATGTTGTATATGATTGTGCTGCAGCAAAGCCTACGCTGCACACAGCCCTGGATATGGTCAGAAAAAAAGGAAATGTTATGCTTGTGGCGTTGGCTTGGGAAGACGTTCCTTTACTTCCGGTAGATTGGGCTGGCAAAGAAGTTCAATTAAATACAACTTTTGGTGGAGAACCTTATGATTGGCAAGTGGCTCTCCACCTCATAAGCACCGGTCAGGTCAATTTGGAACCAATGATATTAGATACGGATTTCATTGAAATTGAAGATATTCAGAAGGCATTTGAAGCTCTGGTAAAACCATCCACTCAAGTACAAATGGTAGTGAAGTTTTAACTTTTAAGTTTATCTAGATATCTCTGCAGTAGGACCGCAGCAGAAGCAGAGTCTAGTATGCCTTTGTCTTTTCTTATTTTGTTAGAGTTCAGTATGTTTTTCCGAGCTTCTATTGTGGATAATCTTTCGTCAACGGTTTCTACTTGTATCAAAGTATTGTGAGAGAGCTCAGTTATGAATTCTTGAGTTTTTATTGCCTGCGTACCAATTTCACCTGAGGGTAAGTATGGGAACCCCACCAAAATCAAGGAACAGCACTCATCTGTCGCCAAACTAGATATTATTTTGGCACCATTGTTTCGTGGACATGCTTTTCGTGGTGAGGCTAACGTTTGGGACGGGTCACTGATTGCTATACCAATTCTTTTGTCTCCGACGTCCAGTGCCATTATTGTTGAATGCATTGCCTACTGGTTTCTAATTGCAGCACTGATGAGATCCGGGATCGTTTTGACTGCTTCTTCAAGTTTTGAGTTGTCTTTGCCACCTGCTTGTGCTGAATTTGGCCTACCTCCGCCACCTCCTCCGATCATTTTAGATACAGTTTTTATTAGTTCTGCGGCACTCACTCCCTTCTTTATGACGTCATCTGAGACTGTGATTATTATCATAGGATTTCCGTTTACAGTCGCTCCTAGACCGATGACCCCACTTTGTATCTTATCTCTCAGCCAGTCTGACGTGCTTCTTAGTAATTCTGTCGAATCGGCGGCAATAACTTCTGATATTACTCTTATGTCCTCTACATGTTTCTCATCCTCTATCAGTGACTGGGCTGATTGGATCGCTATTTTTTGCTCGAGATTTTGCGTTTGTTTTCGCGTTTTATCTAGCTCGGCTAATATGTCTGAGATCTTAGATTCTAATTGGGACTCGGTTGTTTGAAGCATGTCTGTGATCTTTTTCTCAGATCTAAATCTATTCCAGATTAATTCCTCAGCAGCTCGTCCACTTACAGCTTCAATCCTTCTCATACCAGCGCCGATACTGGATTCTCCGAGGATATGAATTATGCCTACTTCCCCTGTATGATCAACATGTGTTCCCCCACAGACTTCCAAGCTAAATCTTTCACCATTTACTATCTCAACCATACGAACGGTTTCTCCGTATTTGTCACCAAAGAAGGCTAAAGCTCCTTTTTCAATGGCCTTGGGATATGTATCTTCGCTTCTAATGATATTGGCGTTTTTCCTTATTTTTTCGTTAACCAGACTTTGTATTTCCCAAAGTTCTTGCTCTGTTACAGCCTTGATGTGGCTGAAGTCGAACCTTAGCCTGTCACCAGTTACAAGGGATCCGGCCTGTCTCACGTGCGGGCCTAAAATTTCTCTTAGGGCGGCATGTAGCATATGAGTTGCTGTATGGTTCCTTGCAGTGTCTTGCCTTACTATTGGGTCTACTTTAGCTGACACACTTTCACCGGTGGTTAAGGTTCCCGATAACACTTCACCGTAATGCACGCTTAGATCGGGGATAGTTTCTTTAGTGTCGTTTATTCGGACGATACCATTTTGTCCTTCAATGGTACCTAGGTCTCCTACTTGGCCACCACCTTCAGAGTAAAATGGAGTTTCTTGTAATATTATTTCCACGGACTGACCCTCTGACACTTGATCAACGACTCTATTTCCTTCAATAAGACCTAGCACCACAGATGATTTTTCCAGGGTCTCATATCCAACAAAATTAGATGAGCTAACTCCCAAATTTTCATATACTTTGA
This sequence comes from uncultured Dehalococcoidia bacterium, assembly GCA_964435605.1. GTDB lineage: Bacteria > Chloroflexota > Dehalococcoidia > Lucifugimonadales > UBA826. The sequence goes on along the minus strand of CAYTAN010000028.1, from coordinate 3,657 downwards.
TCTTTGCCTGACTGTCATCGAATTGTGAGTGCGCCCGAGCTCGTGTTCGCTGATTATCCATCTCGCTTTCAAATTCTTCCATATCGACCTCCACCCCTCTCTCAGCAGCTATTTCTTTTGTTATCTCTACAGGGAAGCCGTGGGTGTCCCAAAGCTGGAATGCGAGATTTCCTGAAATTTTGTTCACACCGGCCATAGATCTTTCTAGCATGGAATATCCGTTGTCGAACGCCCTTTGAAATCTTTCTTCTTCCAATTCAAGCACAGATAGTATGAAATTTCTGTTATTTGAAAGTTCCGGATAAGTTTCGCTCATTTTGCTTATAACAGTTTCAGCCAATTCTGACATGAATGGATCGGTCATTCCTATTTTTCTTCCGAGCCTTATCGCTCTTCTAATAACTCTTCGTAAAACGTAGCCTCGGCCCTCATTTCCTGGAATTACCCCGTCTGCGGTAAGGAAAGTGGAACTTCTTGCATGTTCAGCAACAGCCCTGATGGCATAGTCTGTTTCTAAGTCACGGTTGTATTTCTCTCCGCTGATTTTTTTGACTTGCTGTATAAGGTCTTTAAAAATATCAGTCTCATACATTGTTAATGCGTCTTGCATTATTATTGTTGCTCGTTCTAGTCCCATACCTGTGTCAATGCTAGGGGCTGGCAGCAGATCTCTCTTCCCATCTGCGTGGTGATAGAACTGCATAAATACCAAGTTCCATAGTTCGACAAACCTGTTACAAGTTTCTCCAGATGTCATGAGGTTTTCGCAGTTGGGAGCACAATCTTTTTTCAAACATCCCCTGCTTTCACCGAAGTCGTAGTGTAGTTCACTGCATGGTCCGCAGGGCCCCTCGGTTCCATGTATTGGTGGTCCCCACCAATTATCGGTATCTCCAAATTTGAAAATTCTGGATTCAGGCACACCTAAAGATTCCCAAATTTCACCGGCCTCATCGTCTGAATGGTGAATAGTGATGGAAAATTTCTCTAGGGGTAAATTCAGTTTTGAAGTCAGGAACTCGATAGCATATTTTATGGCGTCTGTTTTGAAATAATCTCCGATGCTGAAATTACCCAACATCTCAAACAAAGTGTTATGAGTTGCGTCCCCGACAATATCTATATCAGGTGTGCGGAAACATTTTTGTGCCGAAGTTAATCTTTTGTGAGGGGGGGACTGTAACCCTGAATAATATGGCTTAAATTGATTCATCCCTGCTATAGTCAGTAGCAGCGTTGGGTCTCCGACAGGTATTAGTGAGGAACTAGATACTCTTAAGTGATCTTGGCTTTCGAAATAACTCAAAAAAGCTTCTCTGATTTGGTCACTTGTCATGGTCATGCCTCGTGGTGGTTTAGGATATGATCTTTTCTTCTTTGTGATTTAGCCAAATTTAGTTAGGTTAAAATTCTCAGTGTTGGTAGAGATAAATCTTTAAGATTGTAACCAAACGTGAGTCTATACGCTATTTGTTATGCGTGCGAAATCTATTATTATTCAACGCGGATATGAACTGCTTTGTGAAAGTATATTGTTGGTTGAACTGACTTGGTTAATTATAGGAAATACGTAACTATATCTATAGGGCTGACGATTGCCTTAATGCTTTACTATATTTTCCTGACCGGCCATTCTATGCAGTTTATGACTAGATGGACTGCTTTACTTTCGTATATGACCCTTGGAATTATTGATGTGCCGGTCTCAATCGATGGAGTGATTATTTCTACTCAGGGGTTTTCAGTTAGGATCATTAAGGAGTGTACTGTTGTAGGGCCTTTATTAGTGCTGGGGATGGGTATTTTTTCATACCCAGCGCCTTTTAGGATAAAAGCCTGGGGGGTGGTTTGGGGCGTACTCATAATGCTTCTGGTGAACCAGATTAGAATAGCCAGTTTGTTTTTTATAGGGGTCAAATTTCCCGTTTTGTTGGAAGTGGCACACCTCGTAATTTGGCAGGGAATTTTAATTGTTGTTGGGATAGTAATATGGCTTCTATGGGTGGAAAGGGTAGACAGTGCTACATAAGTTCGATTTATTGACATTTGTATTTCGATTTTTCATATCGATTATATTGCTCGGGTTGGTACTAGCCTTTTGTTTACATGACCTCAATCGGTTACTTATAGCGTTGGTGGAAGTTTATGGGAAACAGAACGTGCATATTGAGCTAAACGGATCAGATTTTGTTTTTAAGCACGTTGCTGTTCATTTCAATGAGACTCCGGTTTATTTTGATAGCATGAGGCTACATTCTGGTCCGATTTTGATATTAGCTTTGTATCTTGGTGTTTCTAATTTGGCTTTTATAGCAAGATTGAAGTTGATAATTCTGACTCTTGCTTTTGGAGTGATTGCCCAGCTGTTAGGTTTAGGTTTTCTGCAGGCGTTGGTGTTGCAAGGTTGGGAAAAAAATTGGTCAGGAATTTCCCTCAATTCTCTTATGGCGCTATTCTCAATAATTTGGCTGTTGCTGCCCGGTATTTTTTGCGCTGTTTGGTGTTATCTATACTGGTTACCAAAGGTCAAGGTAGCGCAATAATATTATGGAGTATCTTTCACACACCTGAATCCAAGGTTGCCTGTCGAACTGTCAGGTGTATTTGAACTTCTAGCTGCAACTCTGTATCTATTGCAATATGATTCATGACATAAATAAGAGCCCCCTTTTATGGTTTTGAGACTACCTCCTGATGGTCCAATTGGATTGACCAACACTTGTTCTCTTGGAAAAGTAGTGTCGAACCAGTCAGATTGCCATTCCCAAACATTTCCAACCATGTTGTAGAGTCCGTATGCGTTGGGGTAAAAAGACTTTGCAGGAGCTGTACCTGCGTACCCGTCTTCCTGATCGTTATTAGAAGGGAATTCGCCTTGCCATATATTACACATATGGACATTGTTGGGTGTAAGATCGTTTCCCCACGGGTATGTGTTTTGTGTTAGTTTGCCTCTTGCTGCGTACTCCCATTCTGCTTCGGTTGGAAGTCTTTTACCAGCCCACGAACAATACTCCGAGGCATCATTCCATGATATGTGAACGACCGGATGGTCCATGATTTTATCTATATGTGTTCCGGGTCCTTGAGGGTTCTGCCAATATGCTCCGTCCACCTTTTTCCACCATGGTGTGCCTACGGGAGATTGTAGAGGTTGATCGATCAAATGGTCAGGAATTAATGAATGGAATACGAATGACCATCCATATATTTCAGCTTCTGTTTTATATCCAGTTGTATGGACAAAACGAAAGAATTCAGCATTTGTAACTGAAGACTCATCTATGTAAAAAGCTTCTAATTCTACCTTCCTAACGGGGCCTTCCCCATCTTGGGGAAATCCCAATTCACTTTCATTTCCCATTAAGAAGTCGCCTTTTGGTATCAAGATCATATTTATGAGGCTGTTGTGCTCTAGCTCTCCATATTCATTAGTTTTGGCTGGTTTAAGTGAAGTTGAACCCTCACATTTTGGTCTGCTGGCTGTGCAGCATTTGTTTTTTGTAGACATAATTAGCCTTGTATGGATGTCTATTCGACATAGGTATAAATCTTGACACACATTTGTTTGAAGTATAGTATCCGTGCGCGATGTTAAGTTACAAGGGATATTATAAAAAGTATTATTTTAGGAGCCTACAGCGGCTACCGGGCTCC
>CAYTAN010000027.1:2498-8000 GCA_964435605.1 uncultured Dehalococcoidia bacterium | reverse complement strand
TCCAGTAGATATGCATTGGTTGTCATTGCAATATCTTCTATTCCCTCTACTGACTGAATCATTTCAACTAATTGCTCAATATTACTTCGAACCAAAGGTTCTCCACCTGTAAGTCTAATTTTCCGTACACCCAATCGAACAGAAGCTGTAACAACGCGAACTATTTCTTCAAATGTCAGCAGGTCCGCCCTAGGCAGAAACTGGTATCTTTCACCGAATATTTCGGCCGGCATGCAGTACGGACACCTGAAATTACACCGATCCGTAACTGAAACTCTCAGGTCTCTCAAACCTCGATTAAATTTATCTGTGACAGTGCCTTCACCCAAAGTCTTCACTTTAAACCTCAACTAGAGCGACTTCTTGAGATATTCTACAGCTTGGCGTACAGCTTGACCTCTATGGCTCACTTTTTCCTTCTCTGCTCTACTTACCTGACCCAACGTCTTCCCATATGAAGGAAAATAAAACAAAGGATCATATCCAAATCCTTGATCCCCCTTAGGTTCTCTAGCAATAAACCCTTCTACTGAACCTTCAAATGTGTGAATTTGATCCGGTCCATCTGTCCCCGGCTTCCATACCGCCACAACACATCGAAATCGTGCAGTTAGCTGACAGTCTTTAAATGATCTCAAGTTCCTTAGCAATAAATCATTTCTGTCCGTATCAGATTTACCGGGTCCACCATATCTTGCACTGTAAATACCTGGTTCTCCGTCTAAAATATCAACTTCTAAGCCGGAGTCATCTGCGAGAGTTAAAAGACCACAACGCACCCCGTATCCTTTAGCCTTTAAAATCGCGTTTTCCTCAAAGGTAGAACCCGTCTCTTCCACTTCATCATCTATGGAAAAGTCACTCAACGATCGAAGTATTAATCCTGAACCAACTAACAAGGCTTCAATCTCTCGCATTTTCCCTTTATTAGTGGTCGCAACCAATAATTCATATATGCTATCGCTTTTGTTCATTTATAAATTATACGTCTTAATGAGGCTGGACACTTCTTTCACTTTTGAGATCATATCGTGTTCGACCTCTGTCTCTTTCCGTCGCTTCTTACTTATGTATAATGCGCCCAATAGCTTTCTAAATTATCCAGTGAGAGGAGACTCAATATGTATTTACTGGAAGTATCGAATCCCGTCGCTAAACAGCGCGGCATGATGAATGTGTTGAAACCGAATACTCGCCCATCCACTCTTGATGGAAAGACTGTTGGTCTTCTGTGGAGCGGTACTCATGGGGGTGACTTGGCATTAAACCGGGCAGGAGAACTTATCCAACAAAGATATAAAGACGTAACTGTAAATTTTTATACTGGTGGTAATTATCCTTCTCCTCCTCCAATCGTAAAACAAGCCGCGGAAGAATGTGATGTTGTCATTGGTGCAACAGCTGATTGAGGAACTTGCGCGTCGTGGATGTGCCACGACATGATCGAAATCGAAAAAATGGGAAAGCCTGCGGTTCCGATAGTATCAGGTCGATTTGAAGATGACGCATTAGCCAGCAGTCGAACCTTCGGCATGCCAGACCTTCAATTTGTCATCGTACCTAGAATATATCGAAATCTAGCAGATGACCTATGTGTTACTCAAACTGAAGCAGCCATCGACGATCTGATTTCGTGTTTAACGTCTGATGGAACCGAATTATCAAGCGATATGGAAACAACAGACACCTTTGCTTTCGAAGGGGAAGACCGATACGAAGCAATACTACGAATGAACGAAGACTTCACTTTAAGAGACTGGTCAGATGCTCTTCCAATATATGCGGCTACTAGGGAAGTTGTCGAGGAATTATTAACGGGAACCAGCTTGAGCCCATCAGATGTTGTATGTGATATGCCGCCAGGGTTCGGAGTTGCTACGGTCGAAAAAATCGCTGTCAACGCAGCAATGGCTGGAGCAAAACCTGAGCACATGCCCATAATCATCGCGGCGGTTAAATGTTTGTCAGAAATAGGTGGGCATGGCGGAAAGTCACTGCTAATGTCTACCAGCCCTAACGCTCCTATCCTTGTCGTTAATGGGCCCATAGCTAAACAAGTCGGTCTAAATCCAGGCTCCGCTCTCGGCCCTGGGAGAGATAATGAAATCAACATTATCATTGGTAGAGCCTTCTATCTCTGCTTAAAAAATATAGGAATGTGGTACCCCAACAAAATGGATATGGACACGATCGGCACAACTAGAAAATTTGTGCATTGTGTTGCTGAAAATGAAGCAATGAGTCCATGGCCCTCCTATGCGCAGGATCAGGGATTCAAAGAGTCAGAAAATGCTGTCTCAATCTTCATCACAGACGGAGAGTTAGATGTCCAGGACCAAGGGAACACCTCGGCGGAAAATCTTCTTAAGACTCTTGCATACGGGATCACCTTTGGTAGCCGGAGTCTCCAAGGGAAAGAAGGTGGAGCGCAAAGACTGATCTTTATGCCTCCAGATGTAGCCGGGCCTGTTGGAAAGGAAGGTTTTTCTAAGAAAGACGCCCAGGCTTTCATACATGAACATGCAAACGGTAGTTTGGGCAAAATGACACATTACATGCCTGTTGGAGACGCCAGAGTAGATGAACATTGGCAGTGGATACGGGACAAATCGGAGGCCGAGCGAATAGCTGTAGAAGTTCCTGTACTAGATAATCCAGACAACTGTCACATCGTGGTACTTGGGGCAGACCGGGCAAAAACTGCGGTATTCCCTTCCGGACCTAGTCCCGCAACAGTTGGAATTGACCAATATCGCTAATATGATTTGAGGTAGGAGAAAATAGGACCACTCGCAGGATACAAGGTACTGGAAATTAGCCAATATCCAGCAGGAAGCATCCTTGGAATGCTGCTTGCCGACCAAGGTGCCGACGTACTAAAAATTGAGCCTCTTACAGGGGACCCATTGAGGGGCTCAACCGAATTTTCGGTTTGGAATCGTGGAAAGAAACTAATCAAGCTAGATATATTTTCTTCAGACGCTATATCTGCATTACATAAACTCATATCTGGGGTCGATGCATTAATAGAGAATCTCGGCCCAAACACCTCTACCTCTTTATCCATTTCCTACAATGACTTGAAAAAAAATTATCCTCAACTAATTTATGTCACACTACCCGGGTTCCCTGAAGGCCATGAATATGAACACATTCCGCCAGATGAACACTTGGTATCATCTGCTTCGGGAATTTATGCCTTAAGTCCATCAGGAGAACAAGCCATAGAAGGTGAAGGACCTTCATTCCATGAACTATATTACTCGAGCACCTTCGCCGCTATCACAGCTGCTCCGGCCTTCGTCGCTGCGATATTCCATAGAGACTCTACAAATCGCGGGCAACAAGTAACCGTGCCAATGCACGACGCGATGTATCAAGGGATGGGGACAGCGCTAGTGAGACATTCTGAAAGAAACCACGGTAGACAAGTCGGTCATCCCATATTAAAAAGGTTTTATCAATGCAAAGATGGCGCCTGGGTAAATGTTAATTTTGACATTCCCCGTTTCCTGGAACCTTTTCTAAAATCTACTGGCCATGAAAAATGGATAGAATTTTTTCAGAATTTGGACGAGTCCAAAATTGATGCAGACGCGAAAAATTACTGGTCAAACAAACTGGACAGCCTTTGGAAAACAAAAACCTCTGATCAGTGGGAGAGCCAATTAGCAAAACTCGGTCTTCCATGCACAAAATGTCGAACGATAGATGAGTGGCTCACACTCGACCATTCAACCGAATCAGAAATCGTGATAACTACACAAGATCCGGTTTTTGGGGAAATGCAGCACCCTGGTTTACTCGTTAGCAGTAAAGGTCGCCATTTTTCTCCAACACCAGCTTACTTAATAGAGGCGCCATAAAATGTCGCTACCCCTGGATGGTATTACAGTTTTAGACCTATGCATCGTCTTAGCTGGCCCAACTTGTGGTCGCACCCTAGCCCAATATGGGGCTAACGTTATAAAGATAGACCCTCATAACCGGAAACCGGCGACGACACCCTGGCTTGATGTCGGAAGGGGTAAAAAAAGTATAAACCTGAACATTAAAAAACCCGGTGGCCTAGAAGCCTTGCTTCAAATAGCCGACCATTCTGACGTATTAGTCGAAGGTTTCAGAAATGGCGTCGCAGATCGACTAGGGTTTGGATATGAGGCTCTCAATAAACGTAATCCTGGTATTGTCTATGGCTCAATTAATTGCTTTGGTCATTCAGGGGAATGGACGGCCAGGCCCGGGTTCGAGCAAAACGCTCAAGCAGCAACAGGTGTCCAAATACGAAACGGAGGGCCAAACTCAAAACCCCGGCCAGCAAGCTTCACTTTAAACGACTACGGTACAGGGATTGCTGCTGCATACGGTTTAATGATGGCACTTTTGGAGAAAAAGAAAACCGGCCGAGGGCAACATGTCCAAGCATCATTAGCTCAGACCTCGGCCATTATATCTGGTCCTCAACATGTGAATTATAAAACCCTGTCTCGTTCCGAATATGGGGGTCCAGGATCCAGGGGAAAGAATTTTTTATGTCGGCTATATGAGTGCGAGGATGGGTGGATATTCATTTATATACAAACCCAGGCGGAATTAGACCGGTTTGCGTCTATTCAGTCTGTTGGCTCCATTTTCTCAGCATCATCTGAGCTTATTTTGAATAAGCTCCTGGACAACAATGTTGAAACTTTCGAAAAATCCTTAGAAGCAATGTTTCTTGGCCACACTACGCGTTATTGGCTCACCATCCTCAAACAAAAGGATGTGCCAACTGTGAAAAACACGTCCGCAGAGGAAACTCATAACGATAGCTGGAATACGAACCGAGGCATGATTGTTGAAAATGACTACCGTAAGCACCCCTTCAAAAAGGAGTGGGGCACCGTAACGTGGCCTGGAAACCCTGTTAACATGTCTGATATAAACCTTCCCCGACTGGAACCTCCAGTGTTCGGTGCAGATACTGAATCCGTATTGAAGGAGTTTAATTTTACAGACTCCGAGATTCTAAGCTTGAAAAAATCTAAGGCAATCTAGAATGAACCAGTGTATACAATGCACTATTCTTCCAATTGATTCGCTAACCCTAAAGCCCTCTTGGAATATTCCTCTGCAAAATATGAGCACAGCCCTGTGTATTTTTCGGGATCCAACAGGTCTGTAATTTCTTCTTTTGAAAGTCTTTCAACTAACTCTTTCTCTTCCAACAAGGTTTCTTCGAATGGTCGTCCTTGGTTCACCGAGTTTTGAGCGGCATCGTATACAACGTCATGCGCTTTCTGCCTACCCAGTTCGCGCCCGAGTTCCAGCATTATTCTTTCCGACATTATCAACCCACCACTCAGGTTTAAATTTTCTCTCATTCGCTTCGGAAAAACTTGAATATCACTAAATATCTCGCACAATCCTCTTAGGATCTGATCAACTAAAATACAAGTCCTATCAACTGCGGAATTAATCATCATACTTGTGGTCTTGTCGGCCTCGTGCTCTGTTTGCATA
>CAYTAN010000027.1:0-2398 GCA_964435605.1 uncultured Dehalococcoidia bacterium | reverse complement strand
TGCGGAATTAATCATCATACTTGTGGTCTTGTCGGCCTCGTGCTCTGTTTGCATAGCCTCTAGTGCCAATGGGACAAAAGTTCGCACTTCTGCTGCCCAGGCAACGACATCCTGGCAAAGCCGAGGATTTCGTTTCTGCGGCATTGTTGAAGAACCCACTGCACCAAGCGGAACAGGTTCTTCAAGTTCTCCAAACTCTTGTTTCATCAGGGTATAAACTTCTCTTGCCATCTTGCTACTTGTAGCAGCCAACATGGCTAGCACAGTTATATATTCCGTCAAATGGTCACCAATGGTTCTTGAAGGCAAAGGCATACTAGACATACCAAGTTCCAGTGCCATTAAGTCTTGTGTTTCCAAACCCTCCATACCTACCGAAGCCATTGTTCCAGCTCCCCCACCAAGCATAGTTACGAACACTCTCTCTTCACAATTTTTCAGGCGATCGACATGCCTGATAAGTTCATCCAGCCAAACAGCAACTTTATACCCAAATGTGGCAGGTACAGCATGCTGACCATGAGTTCGACCCGGCATCACATAATCTTTCGTCTCAATCGCTAACTTACTAAGAATCTTAAGTAGCTCTGCGATTTGACTCAGAAATATTTGATGGCATTTTCTAACTATTAATAGCTTGCCTGTTTGTGTGATGTTTTGCGTCGTTGCTCCCCAATGTATATATCCTCCTGCCTCAGGACCACAGACCCTGTCCAGTTCCCAAATTAATGGTACCAATGGGTGTCCCGTTTTAGCCAATCCATCATGTATATTTCCCAATTTCAACAAGTTAAGATTCGCCTTCTCAGAAATTACAGCTGCAGCGCTGCTGGGTATCACACCTAGCTTCGCCTGGGCTCTCGCCAAAGCAGCTTCAACTTCCAAATAAGACTGAAAGCGAGCTTCTTCTGTAAACATACCCTGTACTGTTTGTTGGTTCGTTTCCATAAGCTTCTTTCCCTCGATAAACTCGATTATTATATTTTTACTTTTATTGAATTTCGTAAACACATCTGTCAGAAAAACCTGTTAACTTTATTGGAGAAATTGTGAGACATTTACTTCATATGTTGATACCGCAAGTAAAAATAAGTTAGTGCTCCAAAACTAATCAACTCGTCAACAAAACAAACAAGATATCTTCTATATATCCACATACTATAATAAGTACTTGTTTATATCTTCATTCTCAAATCAACAATATATACTGAATCCACAGACTTATTATTTATCTTATTAAATCCAATCCATAGATGAGACATGATTGATCAAGTAGATATACACATAAAAAGCGGTAATGGCGGCGATGGTGCGATTAGTGGCCGCCATGAAAAGTTCGTGCCCAGAGGCGGTCCAGACGGAGGAGATGGAGGAAATGGGGGGGATGTCATAATCATCGGAAGCCGAAATGATAATACTTTGATGTCTTTTAGATACAGGAAGAATTTTGAAGCAAAGAATGGAGGTAATGGAAGTAAAGCAAAAAAGCATGGAAATAACGGGGAAAATGTCTATATAAAAGTACCTATAGGTACACAAATTTGTACATTCGAAGGAAAAATTCTATCCGATATAAAAAGTGATGGCGAGAAATATATTGCTGCGTATGGAGGTAGAGGTGGCTATGGAAATGTAAAGTATGCCTCGTCAACTAATCAGTATCCCGTTATAGCCCAAAGCGGAGAAGTTGGTATTGAAGTGGATCTAAAGCTGGAGCTGAAATTGCTTGCAGATGTAGGCATAATAGGAGCACCTAATGCCGGCAAGTCAAGTTTGTTGACACTACTATCTGCTGCGAAGCCAAAGATAGCGAATTACCCATTTACAACACTTGAGCCGAATTTGGGTGTGGTAGAGCATAAAGGCCAAGATTTTGTAATGGTTGATATCCCTGGGTTGATTGAGGGTGCCCATCAAGGCATTGGGTTGGGTCATGAATTTCTGAGACATATAGAACGAACAAAAGTGCTTGTGCATTTAGTCGATGGGTCTGAGGCAAAACCGAGCGAAATTTTTAATCAGATAAATAAGGAATTAGAATTATTTGGGCGAGGTCTGTCTGATAAACCTCAAGTTTTAGCACTAAATAAAATTGATCTTGAGGAGGTTAAAGTGTTAGCAGAGGACATAAAAGATACGATGGGGCCTGAGGCATGGAGATTTCACATCATTTCTGCAGTCACAGGAGAAGGCGTTGAACAAATTTTAGACGAAGTAATTCAGGCCTTGGAAGAGGTCGAAAATATCGACCCACCTCAGCCTGTATATGATGAATCAGCCGAAAATATACCTACACTCCGACCAGAACCAAGAGTGCAGGGTGCGCGAGTTTTCAAGGATGAAGGCGTTTATGTTGTAGATGCCCCTGGAGTTGAAAGAATAGCTGAGAGAATCAATT
>CAYTAN010000026.1:0-8085 GCA_964435605.1 uncultured Dehalococcoidia bacterium | reverse complement strand
AATGGTTAAAGCTCGGTCAGCGATGCAATGAATTATTGGCAATTAACGATATCGACGGAGTGGTGATCACCCACGGGACCGCCACTCTGGAAGAGACGGCTTATTTTTTGCAATTGACTATTAAATCCCGAAAACCCGTGGTTATGACCGGAGCGATGCGCCCGCCGACAGCCTTGGGTACAGACGCAGATGTTAACTTGATGGACGCCATAAGGGTTGCGTCTAGCGTTGAGGCTTCAGGTATGGGTGTTCTAACTATTTTAAACAATGAAATCCACAGTGCTCGTGACGTCCACAAATCTAATACTCTTCGTGTCGAGACTTTCAGGCCTAACGAACTGGGATTTCTGGGATACGCAGATTCAGACGGTGAGGTGATGTTCTATCGGTCACCCACTCGCAAACACACATGGGATACTGGCTTCGATGTAGGTAACAGAAAGGAGCTTCCCAGAGTAGATATCGTATACGGCTATGCAGGTTCTGACGGATTGCTGGTCGACGCGGTGAGAGGACAGGGTTCTGCGGGTCTGGTAATGACGGGATTTGGTTCGGGTACCTTTCCTCCAGGAATGTTGGATAGTGGCTCGGAAGCAGTAAGAGAAGGGATTCCAGTTGTGATTGCCTCCAGATCTACGGCAGGAAGGACGGTAATTACTCCTAGAGTTACCAATCTGGGGTTCATTGTGGCTGACAATTTACAGCCTCAAAAAGCTAGAATACTTTTGATGCTGGGCTTAACAATAACCGATGACCATGATCTTTTACAGAAGATGTTTTTTGAATACTGATATTTATTTTTCAGGTCTTAAAAGGGACATTCTCTTTGTATAACGGATTAGTAAAACCTTCCAATTGGCCACCAATTCTTGAATTTAATGGTAGAGGGAAAAAACTACCAATTGAACTCTTGACTCCCCTTGATGGTGTTTATCCAATCGATATTGGTCGACAGCTGTTTGTAGACGACTTCCTTATTTATGAGACTTCCATGAATAGGACCTTTTACAGTGCTCAAAAAAGTTCCAAGAATCCTGTGTTGGTTCCTGAAACCACGGCAGAGAAAGATCAAGGAGAATGTCCAGTTGCAGCTCCTTTCAATGATGGGGTCTGGTGGGATTCAAGAGAGAAAGTTTTTAAGATGTGGTATCACGCAGGCTGGATGCGCAGTACCGGATATGCTACAAGTGATGATGGAATCAACTGGGTCCGGCCCAAGTTGGATGTTGTTTCTGAGACAAATTTAGTTCTACCGACTAGGAAAGGTTATTTACGAGATGGGTGTTGTGTCTGGTTAGATGAGAACGCTGATAAGGATGTAGAAAGGTACAAGATGTTGCAGTTCTTCAGGAAGAATGAAACTGAAGAGATAGGTGAAGTATATGTCTCTGAGGACGGTATTCACTGGGGGGAACCTACCATTACAGGGCCAATGGGAGATAATTCCACGTTCTTCTACAATCCTTTTTTGAAGAAATGGGTTTTTAGTCTGAGAACTCACCATTCGCACAACTCGAAAGAAAACCACCGTTATAGAGAGATCCGCACCCGATCGTACATAGAAAGTGATAGTTTTAAGGCCGGGTCTCAGTGGTCTCCACAGGATCCGGCAATGTGGGCATGGTCTGACTACAGGGATGAAATGGACCCTTTAATCGGGGATGAACCCCAGTTGTATGATATCAATGCAAATGCTTATGAAAGTTTGATGCTAGGTCTTTTCGCTATCTATTGCGGTCCATCCAATCTAATGGCTGAGGAGATGGGTGTACCGAAGACTAATGATCTAAAAATCGCTTTCAGTCGAGATGGCTTTCATTGGGACAGAGGTTCTACTGATGAATTCATACCATCGGAAAGGAATAATACCGCATGGGACAAGGGTTATATACATGCCGCCGGAGGCACCTGTTTGATTGTTAAAGATAGACTGTATTTTTACTATGGTGCCTGGTCGGGTCTGTCTCCAAACCTGAAAGGTAATACGGTCGGGTCTCATCGCCGTTCAAATGCAATGTATGCGGGCGGGGCGACAGGGTTAGCAACATTACGGAGAGATGGATTTGCTTCCATGGATAGTGGCCGTTCTGGGGCATCTTTGATCACTCACCCAGTCAAATTTTCGGGAAATTATCTATTTGTAAATTGTGATTCAAGCAGAGGGGAACTTGAGGTAGAAATACTAGATAACTACGGGGATGTTATTCATCCTTACACTGCTGACAATTGTGTAACTTTGAGTTGTGATTCAAGCAAGCAAATTGTCAAATGGTCAGGCGTAAAAGATCTAAGACAATTATCTGGAAGAACAGTAAGGTTTAGGTTCAATAGTACCGATACTAAATTGTTTTCATTTTGGGTTAGTCAGTGGAAGAGCGGAGAGAGCAATGGGTATGTGGCTGCAGGTGGACCTGGGTTTTCGTCAGGTATAGATAGCAAGTAATTTTTTGAGAGAATAGGACAAATATAAATGCCACAAAATGAAGTATCTTTTACTACTATTACTGAAGGGGTGCTTACCATTTGTACGTATACTGAATTTGCTCCTTTTGCTTACGAGGATTCAGGACAAATAGTTGGAACTGATATCAGTTTACTCAGAGACTTCGCAACTGAAATGCAATTAGAAGTGCATCTGAAGAAAAATTCTTTTGCGGGTCTATGGGAAACTCCAGGGAGAGGAGAATGTGATATATCTGCCGCAGGTATGATGGAATATGATGATAGGCACATCGGTGAAAATGCTGTGTGGAGTGATCCTTATATGGTGGTAACCAGATCTTTGTTGATTCGCAGATCTGACGTAGACATTCTAAAAGGTCCTGAAGACTTTAGAGGTCGAAAAATTGTGGTTACTCCTAGTTCCAGTGCTGACATAGACGGAAAGATACGTTACGAACCAGCTGGAGCAAATATTATTCCCTTTGTGCCATCTCAGGATGAAATAGTGTCACAGCTACTTTCAGGTGAAATCGATGCATTTGGAGAAGGTGACGTGAGTAATGAGTACCTTGCTGGTAAATATGTTGACGAAAACGGAGAAATGGTTTTAGCTCTGACCGACTTACATTCAATGAATAGTCCGGAGTTATTGAGGTTTTGTGTACGGTCAGTAGATGCAAACCTGCCTTACGCCCTGAACGAGTTTATAAAGAAAACTGGAAACAATATTAATGATTAACATGTGCTTCATGGTGCTATAAATCTGATGAAATTTTAAATGTTTACGGAGAGTTAACAAGAGAAATGAGAGGTGATACATGGGAAAGTTGTCAGGTAAAGTTGCGGTCATTACAGGAGGAGCTGGAGGAATAGGGCGCGCTGCAGGTAGGATGTTTGCCGAGGAAGGCGCACAAGTGGTGTTGGTCGATCTAAACGAAGAGGCATTGGATGAGGTTGTTCGGTCTATCGGTGATGAGAATGTAAGCTATTGTGTTGCGGATACTACTGAACCGGATGACGTTAAAAATTTCGTTAATGAGGCGGTTAATCGATACGGCGGAGTTGATATATTTATTGCCAATGCAGGGATTGAAGGAGAGATGAATCTGATAGTGGATACCCCTGTCGAAATGTTCGATAAGGTTATGTCAGTGAATGTGAGGGGTGTGTGGCTTGGTCTCAAATATATTATGCCTGAAATGAATAAACGTGGTGGTGGGAGTATTGTAATTACTTCCTCAACTGCCGGTGTCCGTGGATCACCAAGGATGTCACCCTACTCAACAAGTAAACATGCAGTAATTGGGCTCATGAGGTCTGCTGCTATGGAAGGCTCCTCTATGGGAATCAGAGTTAACACCGTCAATCCTGCACCTATACAGACAAGGATGATGCGTTCCATAGAAAGTCAACGTTTGGATGTGGGTGGTCTAGGATTCAGTAGTGTGGAGGAGATTCAAGAGACGACAGCTGAGAGCAGTCCTCTTAAAAGGTACGGCGAGCCGGAAGAAGTAGCTAATTTAATGATGTTTCTAGCAAGTGATGAAAGTAGCTACTGTAATGGAGGTGTATACATGGTGGATGGAGGAGTCACGGCTGGCAGGATGTAGGATATTTAATTGACCGATGTGAATCTGGTACTATTTTACGATGAATTGAGCAAATGCTTAAATTTAAACTGAATGTAATCTAGGAGTGAAATAAATGGCTGCTGAAAAAATAGGATCTATGTCGGGTCAGTCTACTGTTAAGACGTTACCTGCAAATGAGACATCCCCGAGATTTGAGACTTCTGCCGCTGGTGCAGGTACTTTGGCTGGAGCGGAAGTTCAGTTTATGGCTACCTATAGTGCAGAAATTCGCCCTAACGGATTTTTGTACGGAGAATGCCCTAATGCTGGAGTAATAATGACATCCGATGGGGTTGCAACTTTTAGGGCAAGTGGGACTGGTTCATTTACTGAAGACGGGGGAGCAACTTTTAAGGGAATAGTTTACTTTGAGACTTCTGCGCCTTCGCTTAGCAGTCTTAATGGAGCTGCAGTTGTGTATAACTGGGATGTAGACGCTGAAGGCGGAGCAACATGGGAACTGTGGCAGTGGAAGTAGTGGAATATTGGGCATAGTCCAATAGTATTAAAAGACCCTCATCTGAAGAGTAGAAAGTCAGATGAGGGTCTTTTTCATTTATGACAAAAAGCTGTGCTGCTCGTATTGTCCGTTGGACACAACGTCAGGATCGACGCCCAGCCATTGTTCAGCAATTGTGGAATATATGCTCCTGAAGTCGTTATTGAAGTGTAGATCTCCTTCAAGATGGTCACTTTCCTCCAGGGATGGGTAATCGCCGTATAACCCACCATTTACACCTCCACCGATTAAGAATGCAGACCCCCCGGAGCCATGGTCGGTTCCTGCAGAATTATCTTTTATTCTTCTCCCGAACTCTGACCAGACTAATACAAGGACGTCATCTTCTCTCCCGTGTTCTTTCATGTCGGCCATGAAATCTGATATTGCATTAGAAGTTTCAGTCCATAACCTCGTATGTGTTTCGAGTTCCGCGGCATGGGTGTCGAAGCTTCCGTGACCTGTGTAGAAAACCCTGGTTCCGATGTCAGCCGTCAAGACTTGAGCAATGCTTTTCATGGATTGGGATATGGAATTATGGGCATATTCAATGCTGGATGAATATTGAGCTGGTGCAGTTCTGAGTATGTCAGCTCCTTTTAGGGCATCCAGTCCGGTTTGTCCGATAAACTGTGAGACGGTGTCATGAGCCATTGCACTTCCATAAATTTGTGAAAACGCGCTCAACACTAGTTCCCTAGATTGTTCGCCTTGTACATCGGGCAGTACGCCGTAATTTTCCAGATCACTGACGGATGCCACGGGAACTCCTCTCAAGGAGAGGGCGCGTGGTAATCCTTTTCCAAAATTTACTCCGATCACAGGGTTTTCAGCTTTTGGATCTAGCTCTCTCATAGCCCGTCCGAGCCATCCCGATTCACCTATGCCTTCAGATTCCCCTGTGTGCCATATATCGATTGATCTAAAGTGGGATCTGTTGGGGTCGGGATATCCAACTCCATTTATAACTGCAACTTTGTTCTCGTCATATAAATCCTTAATGGATGCCAGTGCTGGGTTGAAACCAAGATAATCATCAATGTGGAGCACTTTATCCTGCTCAATTCGGACATCTTTACGCCAGTCATAGTAGAGCCCGTCGCCGTATGGTATGACCGTGTTTAAAGCATCATTTCCACCAGCCAGTTGGACGACTACTAATGATCGAGGCTTTTGTTCCGTTACCATATTTGATCTCCTTCTTATTTCCTTTCTGAATTCCGATTATAGGTTATGGTTTTTTTTAACTCAATTATTTTTTTCATAGACTTGGATTCTATGTCTATTTGTTTCCGTTATAAACATGCGTTCGTCTTTGTCCAACAGTATCGACACCGGCCCCCAAAATAATTTTTCAATATGTGAGGATTCTTCGTGAGGATCGTCATTGAACAAATCAAATTCTGGCTCCATATTTGCTCTTGAGCGTGCTTCCGCCTCCTCGACATTTACACCAAGAAAATCTTCAGCCCACTCAGAATTTGTCGCTTCGCCGCGCAGTTTCTGTATGAATTGTCCTTCCGGATTCAGGATCTGAATTCTCTCATTTCCCCAATCTGCCACATAAATATATCCATTCGGATTGACCGTGACCCCAGATGGTCTGACAAATTGCCCGTCGCCTCGGCCTGAAGTCCCGTACTGGGCCAAAAAATTACCATCCGGAGAGAATTTTTGAATTCTGTCGTTACCCCAGTCAGCGACGAATATTTCACGATCCTTGTTTGTAGTAATTCCCCACGGTAGATTGAATTCACCGTGTCCTTTACCTTGAGTTCCAAATGAGGAGACGAAGTTTCCCTCCTTGGTGAATTTCTGTATTCGATGATTTTGGGAGTCTGATACCAGAAGATTGCCCTCTGAATCCACTGTTATTCCGGCGGGTCCATTTAGCATTCCTTCTTCGGTTCCAAATGTTCCCCACTTACCAGTAAACTCTCCGTCAGGTGTAAATGTGGAAACCCTATGGAGATGTTCATCAGTTACAAACACGTGGTCTTTATCATCCAATGCTATTCCGCACGGCCATCTAAATTCACCGTCGTTTTCCCCAGCTTTACCAAACACTCCAAAATACTCTCCCTCTTCATTCAGCATTGTGATTCTAAGGGAGTCTGGCGCGACTCTTTCTATGGACCTACTTAATACATAAATACGACCGTTACTGGCCATTGCTGAATCAACTGGGAAATAGAATCCGCGCCCACGCATAGTAGTCATGCCTACAGTACGGACATAATGCATAGATTGCGCTGTGAGTTCTTCTTTAGTAACCATAATTACACTTTAACTAAGCCTCTTTGCTCTAACAGTTTCAAAGATGCTGTTAGGCCTTCTGGAATTCTGGTGTTGAAGCTATCAGCTTCACTATCCCGGAAATAATTTCCTTACCGGAATCATTTATTTGGCTCCCACTGAGTTTTACACCACCGTTCTCATTAGCATATTCAATAAGCTTTGATCGGGTATCCTGATGTATTGATAGCGATCCAATGTGGTCCAGACAAATATCAATAACTCTCTCAGGGGAAATTTCGGCTGAGTTTTCAGATACAACTCTGTCGAACAACTGCTGGGATCCTGGAGTCGTAACACTTCCAAGTTCCTCAGCTGCAAAATTCATTCTTTCTACTAATGCTCCAGTGTCGATCCAAGTAGTACCACCATCCCATCCTTCAACTGATGGAGGATTGCTGAGTGTCTGACCCATGTACTGCATGCGTAGTTGCTTGCTGAAAGTGTCATATTTGGGCATGTTTACTGCTTCTGTTAGCCTCATTACACCTGTGACGAGTTCTGCTGGGCTTTTAACTTTTTCGTACCAGCAATCCTGTGACTTGAAGAAATCTGAGTTGAAAAGGTATCTCATCACTTCGCGAATATCGTAGTTGCTGTCGAAATAAACTTTTACTAGTTGGTCTATTGCTTCAGGGTCTCTTGGGGCCTGATAAGGCCATTGCGGAACAGGTGGTTCGTCAGCCACAAAGAAATGATACATGTGTCGGGCGATAAACCTCGCTGTTGCCTCCTCTTCGCATATGATATCGATGATATCTTCGCCATTGAAATTTCCTTTTCGGCCAAGAAATTCCTTTTCACCATCGTCATGATCATTTTTATCAAATTCGTAGTGCCATGAGATCCTGCCATATGGCCAGTCTGAATCTCGTGCAGATCTGACCTCCATGTATTCACAGTTTCCGATTGTCCAACCTGTGAATGCTCTGGCACATTCTTTAACATCGTCCTCGGTGTAGTTACCGGTACCCATCGAAAATAATTCAAGCAATTCCCTACCGAAGTTTTCGTTGATTGCACCCTTATGATTTTGCTGATTGTCTAGCCAGATAATCATCGCGGGGTCTTTTGCCATCTGAATTAGAAGGGTCTTTAAATCGCCCATCGCATATCGTTTAAACATTCGAATTTGGTCAGAAAGTGGTTTTGCGTTAAGGACCTTAGGGTAGCCCGTGGCGAATATACCATGCCAGAAAAGAGCCATTTTCTCCAGCA
>CAYTAN010000025.1:0-8305 GCA_964435605.1 uncultured Dehalococcoidia bacterium | reverse complement strand
TTTTATACACCTTTTGACGAAGCAGTTGAAGTGGCTAAATCAGAGGCCGAAAGAGTGCCCAGGGAAAAAATAGACGAGGAAAGTGACCAGGTTTGTGAATTGTGCGAACGCCCGATGGTGATTCGTGGTGGTAGAAACGGCCGGTTTATCGCCTGTACAGGTTTCCCAGAATGCAAAAATACGAAATCTTTGACAATTGGAATAACCTGTCCAGAATGCGACATAGGAGAGCTGGCTGAACGGAAGAGTAAGAGGGGTATATTTTTTGGATGTACCAATTACCCTGATTGCAAATTTGCCGTTAATACAAAACCTTTAAAAGAATCTTGTCCTATGTGCAGTGGCCTTCTGCTACCTTCCGGAAGAGAAAATGCCAGATGTTCTTCAAAGGAATGTGGATTTAGGGGTGCTATCGAAGAATTAGAGCCAGTAACATGAGGAATTAAAAAGAAAGTCGAGACTTTTCTAACATGATGAATCGGTTATAAGAGCACGCAAAGATGACATTAAATGATGACACAGTCCCCGGTTTGTGGAAACATTATTTAGTTTATATTCGGGATGTTAAAGGGCTAAGCGGTATAACTGTTCGGAATTATCAAAATGATTTCGATACTTTCTCAGAATTTCTAGAGAAGAAGTCTTTGACACTGATTCATAGTATTGGAAGAGATATTGTTAGGACGTACATTGGTTGGCTGTTATCAAAAGGGTTTCGTAGGTCCAGTGTAGCTCGTAAATTATCCGTCATTCGTGGGTATTTTCTTTACGCTGTGTCAAAAGGGTTGATTGACGGGAATCCCGTGCCTGCAAAGAATTTCCTTGTAAATGAGAAAAGGATTCCCCATGTCCTGAATAGCCTAGAGATAAATAGATTAATTGATGCTACAGATACGAGTAACGTAGATAACCGCATCTCCGTGAGAGACAAAGCTATCCTCGAGACCCTATACTCGGCTGGTTTGAGAGTTAGCGAACTGGTCAGGATTGATGTTGCGGATCTAAATTTTGATGACAAGGAAATAATGGTAACGGGGAAAGGATCTAAACAACGGATTGTTATGATAGGTGACACGACGGTGCAAGCCATTGAGAATTATCTGTCTTTGGGACGACCTCAACTGATGGCTGATATCCATGAAAAGTCCTTGTTTTTGTCAAAACTGGGTAGGCGATTGAGTGCTAGGTCAGTTCAGTCTAGATTGAGGAAATATTCGATCGCCGCCGGGTTATCCGGTCGGGTTCACCCACACAAGTTGAGACATTCATTCGCTACGCATCTACTAGAAGGCGGAGCTGATTTGCGTGTGGTTCAAGAATTGCTGGGCCACTCTGATATAGGCACTACACAAATATACACGCACGTGAGTCGTAAGGAATTGGACAGAAGTTATCAGCTTGCTCATCCATTATCCGATGAATAGAGACTTTTAGTTGAGTCTTTAGGAGAATTATTTGAACGTACTACTTATCAACGGACCTAATTTAAATATGTTGGGACTAAGAGACCACAGTTTGTACGGCACCATGAACACAGACGATATCGTTAAGGAAATCAGGGCCCAGTCAATTGAACTTGGGGTTCATCTGGATTATCACCAATCAAACGACGAAGGTGGGCTTGTTGATCATATACAATCGGTTACATCGAGCTCGGATGGAATCATTATAAATCCGGGGGCACTAACGCATTATGGGTTGTCTTTGCGGGATGCTTTGCTAGATGCTAGGTTGCCTGTAATTGAGGTTCATATTTCGAATATTCATTCACGTGAAGAATACAGGAGAAGATCTGTGATAACTTCCTTGTCCCTCGGCCAAGTTGCAGGCTTAGGATGGAAAGGATATATATATGCTTTGGAGGCAATGGTTGAGCATCTCAACTCATGAGTCAGCAATAGAAAATCGACGATCCAAGTTGATGAGTATGTTTCTCAATATGGGAATAGACGCAGCTATGATCACATCTGCCACAAATCGATTATATTATTCAGGATTCACTGGAAGTAACGGGATTTTGATTATAAGTGTTCATGGGTCAGTTTTGATCACTGATTCTCGCTATACGGAACAAGCTAAATCTGAATGCGCTGGGATCGAGATTGTCCAACAAAAAAGAGGGCAGTCTCAAGTCCCTGATTTAGTCAAAAGCCTTGAGATTGAGAAATTGGGAATTGAGTCGGGCGATATAACTTATGCTCAGTACTCACAGATAAACGAGGAAATGGGAACTTCAGGTCAATTAATAGCTCTGACAGATGAAATTGATGTTTTGAGGTCAGTAAAAGATTCTGAGGAAATTAAGTTAATGGAAAAGGCCATTAACC
Organism: uncultured Dehalococcoidia bacterium; assembly: GCA_964435605.1. GTDB lineage: Bacteria > Chloroflexota > Dehalococcoidia > Lucifugimonadales > UBA826. The sequence continues at coordinate 5,978 of CAYTAN010000025.1, read as the reverse complement.
TGGCTGACATAGGGATGGGAAAGGCGATAGATTTTATTGAATGTGGAGTTACCGAAAAAGAGGTAGCTTGGGCACTGGAAAAAGAGATGCGAGAATTTGGTGCTGATGGAGTTGCTTTTGATTCCATTGTAGCAACTGGTCTAAATGCCGCTCAACCCCACCATCGAGCTGGAAACACGAAGATTAAAACAGGTGATTATGTTGTAGTCGATATTGGGGCGAATTATGGCGGATACCGCAGCGATATAAGCCGAACAGTGTATGTGGGTGGAAAATCATCTACTCAATTTATAGACAGATACGAAGCTGTATTAAATGCACAGTTAGCAGCCATCGGTTCGGCAAAATGTGGAATGACGGGGGATGATTTAGACAATATTGCGAGAGACCTTATCGATTCTTCAGAATTTCAAGGATTATTTAGTCATGGTCTGGGTCACGGAGTTGGGTTAAACATACATGAAAAACCCATGATTGTGCCGGGTTCTAAGGATGTACTTTCAGAGAATATGATATTTACCATAGAGCCTGGGATATATTCTTCAAATTGGGGGGGTATTCGTTTGGAGGATGTCATCATATTGGAAAAAGAGGGAGCGCGTGTTTTAACTAAAACACCTAAATAAATGGAGAAATTTGAATGACAATTGGTTACGGTGAATTGAAGAAAGGCATGTCTATTGAAATGGATGGAGAACCATATTCTGTTGTGGAGTATGAGAGAAGTAAAATGCAGCAACGAGCCCCAGTCATGCGCATAAGGTTTCGGAACCTAAAAACCGGTCGAGTAGTTGACAAAACCTTTTCAGGATATGACGTCAGTTTTACTCCGGCAGATGTGGATCGGAGAAAATCGCAGTATATATATCAAGATGGGGATTTTCACTATTTTATGGACAGTCAGTCTTTTGATCAGTTTCCCATGGATCATGCCCAGATATCTGAAGCTTTAAATTTTATCGTTGAGCAAATGGAAGTTGACCTTATATTCTACAAAGATTCTCCGATTACTTTAGAGTTGCCGATCACGGTGGATTTGAAAGTAAGTAGTTCCCCTCCGGGAGTAAGAGGTGATACGGCTACCGGTGCCTCTAAACAGGCTACGCTTGAGACTGGTCTTGAATTGCAAGTTCCACTCTTTGTTAATGAGGGGGATGTAATCAAAATAGACACCCGTACGGGCCAGTACGTTTCAAGGGCTTAATGATGGAAGCAGTGAGTGTTTCCCAGGCCCTGATTCATTTGAATGAGTTGTTGGACCATGATGAGGTGCTGAGTGACATTTGTGTTCTTGGGGAGGTCTCAAGAGTTAGCAAAGCAGCTTCCGGGCACACCTACTTTACCGTTAAAGATGCTGATTCTACGTTGGACGCTGCGATATTTAGAGGTGGAGTCGGAGCTTCTTATCTCGAAATTGGGGTGGAAGTGTTCGCCTTTGGGCGCGTTTCAGTATATCCAAAAACAGGACGCCTTCAACTTATTGCTCAGGTAGTTCAACCATCTGGGATTGGCTTGCTTCAAGCACAATTTGAGGAGATGAAAGCACGTTTAGAGTCGGAAGGATTATTCGATTCTGATCGGAAAAGACCCATCCAGCAGTACCCAACGATGGTAGGAGTGGTAACTTCTGAGAATGCAGCTGCCTGGGAAGATATAAAAAGGACAATTAGAACCCGTTATCCACAGGTTACTCTTGTTCTTTCTCACACCCTTGTACAAGGCGAAATGGCTGCGCCGGAGATTGTGAATGCTATCAAAGCATTAAACGAATTGAGCTCAATAGATACCATTATAGTAGCTAGAGGCGGGGGATCCCCAGAGGATTTGTGGGTTTTCAACGATGAAAATGTTGCTCGAGCAATATTTGCGTCAAGGAAACCTGTGATCACTGGAATTGGACATGAAAATGATTGGTCTATCGCGGATTTTGTTGCTGACGTCCGAGCATCAACCCCAACAGGTGCTGCTGCTATGGCAGTACCAGATTCAAGGGAATTAATTGAACGGATTTCATTTTTCAAGGGACGCTTAGAAAACGCTATTTTTGTTAGGTTTGCGGATACTTATAGATCCGTTGAGAACGCAGTTAGGAAAGTTTCTATAGGGCTTCCAAGTTTTGATTTCTTGAAAATAAGGATTGATGATCTAGTCTCAGATATAGTCCGGGAAATGGAATCACAAGTTGAATTGTCCAAGAGTAAGTTGAAAGGGAGGGTGGAGAAGTTGGGTGTTATGGCACCTCAAAATGTTATGGCGCGAGGGTATGCCATTATTCAGAGGCAGGCGGACGGTAAGGTGATAAAGAGTGTGTCTGATCTGATTCCAAGTGAAAGAGTGAGTGTCACTTTGTCAGACGGAAAGGTTGACGCTCAGCTTTTAGAGAAATCAGATCCTGATTACCAGCCAAATTTGTTGTAAGGTTTTCGTAAACGTGGAGATTTAAATGTCAGATAATTCAGAACAAGAGCTTACTTTTGAGGAGCTCATGAAGGATTTAGAGGATTGTGCTTCCACCATCGAGGAAGGTGGCCTACCATTGGATGAGGCTTCTAAGATGTATCAGCGTGGAATGGACCTAGCCCTGGAGGCAAGTCGAAGACTGGCTGATCAAGAGTTGTCTATAAAAAGCATAACTGACGCATACCATGAGGCCATGGAAGAAATCCAGAGCCCCAACTCAGAAGACTCGGAGGGGTAATCAGAATCGGAGCTTGTTTTTCTAAACTTCTACAACGCTATTCTCTAGAACTCCGATACCTTCAATTGTAATCGCAACTTGATCCCCTTCTCGAAGAGTAAATTCAGGCGGTGGAACAATTGAGGTGCCTGTTAGAACAGTGGTTAGGTCGGGCACATAATTATTCCTGTGTAGCCAGTCAGATATCTCTATACAGGTTCTAGCCATTTGGCTTGTTGAGGTGGCTTCATGAAATATCTGAGACCCGTCTCGAATAATGCTGCATTCTATGTTTAAGTTTTGAGGGTCATTAATACTTTGAGACGTAACAAAACATGGCCCAATCGAGCAGCTTTTCTCGTATACTTTTGCCTGCGGAAGGTACAGCGCATTTTCCCCTTCAATGGATCTACTACTCATGTCATTACCGATTGTATAACCAAGAATCTCTCCTTTGAAGGTCACGAAAGCTAGTTCTGGCTCAGGTACATCCCAGGTCGAGTCAGATCTAATACCTACCTCTTCAAGCGGTCCCATACATCTCTCCGATGTTGACTTAAAAAATATTTCGGGCCGGTCTGCGTTGTAGACGTTGGAGTATATGTCCGGAGTTTCACTTTCCCGTCTTCTTTCCATCTCACTATTTTTATATGTCACGCCAGCAGCCCAAACCTCTGGAGGGTCGAATGGCCTATCTACGGTGTAATCACAGTTTTCTATTTCGTCTAAAGAGAGCGCGACCTCAGTGAGAGGTATTTTTTCTGGATCTCCTGATTCAAGAATAAGTCTTGCGAGGTTGTCTATTGTGTCTCCAGAGTACGACGCCGACTTGGCAAGATCTAAAATGTCCACGACATCGTTCTCCACTGAAGTAAGATTTTCTAAAATTCCGTTTCCAGTTTCAACTGACAGGTGCACTTCCCCATTTAAATCTATGATTTTGTAGTATCTCAAAACTATCTCCCTTGTTCAGTGCACAGCTAGTCAATAATAATATTTCGCCAATCTAGACGATTTGCCATCTGTCTCGTATTTGACGGTGAGGCTGTGGCTTGCCCTATATACTACCCTTTTTTAATTAGTAGGATAACTTGTTGAGTTCTTATTGACAGTGTCGAAAAGCGGTGCATATACTTGCCCTAATCAGGGGTTTTGTTGAAATGGGTTGAAGAGTCGGATAGATTCTTAGGTATTATCTTCCGATGAGGTCCAGTCTAGTTTTATTAGAGTATTAATATATTGCAGGTATGCGGGTGCAATGTATTTGTCAGAGTTGCCACTTAACTTATTCGCCTGTTTTATCGTTTGTGTGAGGCTACTACCTAATCTTGGAGGTTGATTCAATCATATGACCAGTTTTGTATTTGTCACCGGTGGGGTTGTCAGTTCAGTTGGCAAGGGAGTCTGTGTCGGTTCCATTGGCAAAATATTAAAAAATAGAGGATTGTCTGTTTCATTGCTTAAACTCGATCCATATTTGAACGTTGATCCTGGTACGATGTCCCCTTATCAACACGGGGAAGTGTTTGTAACTACAGACGGAAGTGAGACGGATCTTGATTTGGGACATTATGAACGTTTTGTTGACGTGAATTTAACCAAATCTTCTAATCTGACAGCTGGTCAAATTTACAGTGAAGTTATCGCGAAGGAAAGGAAAGGGGAATTTCTAGGTGGAACCATTCAGGTGGTACCTCATGTTACGGACGGAATAAAGAATCACATCCTTAGCCTTGCAGAAGAAAGTGAAGCAGATGTAATTGTTGTTGAGGTCGGGGGTACTGTAGGGGACATTGAAGGATTACCTTTTTTGGAAGCGATAAGGCAGATGAGAAATGAAGTGGGAAGGGATAACGTTTTTTATATTCACCTTACGTTTCTTCCATTCATTTCTTCTACGGAGGAATTAAAAACGAAGCCTACTCAGCATAGTGTGAGAGAACTGAGAAGTATTGGCATTCAACCCGACGCTATAGTTTGCAGAAGCGATGAAACAATCCCTGAAGATCTCAGAAAAAAGATAATGGTTCATTGTGACGTTCCGCTTGACGCGGTTCTGATGCTTCCCACTGTCTCGAGTATTTACGAGGTTCCTTTAATTCTTGAGAATCAAGGAATGGCGGATTTGCTGACGGCTGGATTGAATTTAGAACTCGATCCAAAGCTTGCCTTGGGTATGAATGGGTGGGGAGAATTTGTTGAATTAATCAAAAAACCAAAAAAGGTTGTCACTGTTGGATTAGTTGGTAAGTACGTAGATCTACACGATTCATATATATCAGTAAAAGAAGCTCTTATGCATGCGGGTCTCTATTATGGGGTGGATGTGGAGATCGACTGGATTGCATCGGAGGATATTGAGCAGTTCGGCTGTGAGAAATATTTACATGGGTTATCTGGCGTGGTTGTCCCGGGTGGATTTGGATATAGAGGTGTTGAAGGAATGATTCAAACAGTAAAGTACTGTAGAGAGAATAATGTTCCTTATCTTGGTTTATGTCTTGGTATGCAAGTAATGGTGATAGAAAGTGCTCGAAACTTGCTCGGTAAAAAGCTCGCGAACTCTACTGAATTTGACCCTGATACGCCAGATCCTGTTATAGATATAATGCCGGATCAAGTTGGTGTGACAGAGAAAGGTGGGACGATGAGGCTCGGAGTGTATCCGTGCGTCGTGTCCGAAGGTAGCCTGACTGAAAAAGCATACGGGAAATCAACCATTATGGAACGACATCGTCATCGCTACGAATTTAACAATGCTTACAGAAAGGAATTCAGTTCCGTCGGACTAATCCAAACAGGGCTTTCTCCTGATGGGAGGTTGGTCGAAATAGTGGAAGTTGAAGGACATCAATTCATGGCTGGAACTCAGTTTCATCCAGAGTTTTTATCTAGACCGGCTGATCCACACCCTTTGTTCAGAGAGTTTGTGAAATCAGTAAAGGATTAAGTTTCGCTTTATGCGGTATCTGATGGAATCTTTTACGAGTGTATGGTATAATTTCAACTGCAGCGCATGTAGTCATTGCGACCTGTACCCATGAACCAACTTCACAATAGCCACAGCTTTGTGAATACTGTTTGGAAGCGGAATGGGTAGTAAGGACAAGTTCACATATCAAAAATTCCCAAGAAGCTTTAGGTTTTCATAAGTATTGTGCCTCGGAAAAACGGTACCTTTATGGAGTTATTCTGAATGAGCAATACTGTTTTGGGTTCCCTAAGAAAAAATTTTTCAACACAAGTACGGCGTTTGAGGTAGTAATATGAAGCTGGTTGAACTTCAGGAAAAAAATGACGA
>CAYTAN010000024.1:7073-8470 GCA_964435605.1 uncultured Dehalococcoidia bacterium | reverse complement strand
ATGGCAGACCATGGCATGCATACTATAAGGGAAAGTGTCACTATCCCGGACCTCGTTGATGCCGCACATTTGTGTGAGGCACTAATAAGAACCAAATAAAATATAGACGTGAGAAACATGGATATTAAATTATCGTACGGTAAAAAAGGCCTAGACGTAACTTTGCCGAACGACCTAACAACAGTAGTGTCCCCGGAATTCATACCGGGTCTACCGGATCAACAAGGTGCTATCAAATATGCTCTCCGAAATCCGATAGACCGATCACCCTTAAAAACTTCAGTCAGATCAGGGCAAAAGGTAGCTATAAGTATCTGCGATGTCACGCGTCCAATGCCAAACCATATAGTCTTACCAGTTATTTTGTCTGAATTGAAGCACATACCAGATGAGGATATAACAATCCTGGTGGCAACGGGAACACATCGAGCCGTAACCAAGCAAGAACTGTTATCCATGTTAGGAAACGAAATTGTCAGCAGAGAATATCAAATAGTAAACCATGACGCATTTGACGAAAATACGTTAAATTTCATTGGTGAAACGTCCAATGGCACTCATGTATATTTAAATAATATCTGGCATGAATCAGATTTCAGGATCACAGCAGGATTCGTTGAACCTCATTTTTTTGCCGGGTTCAGCGGCGGACCCAAAATGATTGCACCTGGCCTAGCAGGATTCAAAACGATAATGCCTCTGCATAATTCTGAGATGATAAAACACCCTAAATCTATATGGGGAGTGACGAAGGGTAATCCGATCCATGACACCATCAGAGAAATCTCTAGGATGTCTCCCGCTAACTTTAGCCTAGATGTCACAATCAACAAAAATCACGACATCACATCTGTATATGCCGGCGACATGTCAAAGGTCCACATCGCCGCGTGCCAATTTGCGAAACAGACAGCTATGCAAAAAGTTCCTCATAAATATGACGTAGTAATTACAACCAATAGCGGATATCCGTTAGATATGAATTTATACCAATCCGTAAAAGGGATGTCAGCGGCCCATCAAATAATTCGGAACGGTGGAATAATGATTTGCGCTACTGAATGTTCTGACGGCCTTCCAAATGCAGGTAAATACAAAGAAATTTTAGGATCTGCGGAAACTCCAACCAAATTATTGGAGATGATCGACGACCCTCAATATAATCAACACGATCAATGGCAGGTTCAAATCCAAGCACAAATTCAACAAACATCCGACGTATACATAAAATCGGACTATTTATCTAAATCAGAGATTCGTAGTGCTCACTTGGAGTCCATCAACGATATCACTAGTTTCGTCGAGAGCCTGGTGCAAGATTCTAAAGTACCACTTAAAATTTGCGTTCTCCCTGAAGGGCCGCAAACAATCCCATATGTTCAGTAGCTCTAGCGTCA
>CAYTAN010000024.1:0-6973 GCA_964435605.1 uncultured Dehalococcoidia bacterium | reverse complement strand
GCGTTCTCCCTGAAGGGCCGCAAACAATCCCATATGTTCAGTAGCTCTAGCGTCAGCACTTCATTATAGGTTTTTAGGCCAGAGCTATCTTCACATGTGGAATGCTAGACTAGTTCGACAACTGCACCCGCTTCCTCAAGCTCTTTTTTCAAAGTATCAGCTTCTTCCTGTCCGACACCCTCTTTAACAGCAGCAGGGGCACTCTCAACTAGGTCTTTAGCTTCTTTCAGCCCAAGAGTAGTAGCCGCCCTGACAGCTTTGATAACGTTTATCTTGTTTGGTCCAATTTCCTTAAGGTTTACAGTAAAATCAGATTTTTCTTCCGATGCTCCAGCACCAGCGTCACCTCCTACGGCTGCCCCAGGAACAGCTGCAACTGCCACAGGTGCAGCTGCGGCTGCACTAACCCCAAATTCCTCTTCCAAATCTTTAACCAAGCCTGCTAATTCAATCACAGGTAATTCTTTAATAGCTTCCAATAACTCTTCTTTTGTCATTGCCATTCTATTCCTCTCTTTTTTTAAATTTCTTCAATATTTTATTTGTGTATTTAATTCTGTTGCACTCGCGCGTTGAGCACATTAGTTAATCCCGAAACTGGTCCATTGAGAACCCTGGCGAATCCAGAAATTGGGCTATTCAAAACATATACCAATCCTGAAATTTGCCCATGCATTTGGCCAATCAATTTGGCTACCAATTCTGTCCTACCTGGCAATTTCGCTAATTGATCCAATTCATCAGCGCTTAAAATCTGGCTGCCTACCACCCCTGAGTTGAGTTTCAGTTCTGTTCCAGTGTCTTTGATGAATTCTGATATTACCTTCGCAGGTAATTGCTCATCTCCATAAGCAAAAATAACCCCGGTACTTCGATCAACCAATTCTTTCAACTCAGGACGATCTAATTCATCCGCCGCCCGTTTAAACAAAGTGTTTTTTACAACTTTATAAGTTATATTATTTTCCCGCAGAGTTCTACGAAGGAGATTCATATCGGACACATTCAGACCAGAATAGTCAGTGGATATGGCGATGGTGCATCCTTCCATACAACTCTTTAATTCTTCAATTACTTCAGCTTTTGCCTCAGTTGGCATCATTTCCTCCATTTCGCTTTAAAATCCGAGTCAACCCAAATTAAAAAACCCCGGATCAAGACCGGGGTTTTAAAACGCCAACAAATGACGCTTACTAATTACCTATGCAGGCACTTTAATCCTAAAGCGGAACCCACGGTCTTCGGTGTACACTGTTTATTCTACTGTAAGTTCAGAAACTCCTGCAACATCCATATTTACGCTGGGTCCCATGGTCGAGGTCACAAATGCTGATTTAACAAATTGGCCTTTGACTCCGGACGGTCTGGACCTGATCACATTGTCCACCAATAATGTCAGATTATCCATCAACTGCTCTTCGCTGAAGCTAGCCTTCCCAATGGCGACGTGAATTATCGCGCTTCTATCTAGTCGGAATTCAACCCTACCCTTCTTTGCATCCTCTACCGCCTTGGCTATATCTTCAGGAGGCACCACAGTTCCTGTTCTCGGGTTAGGCATAAGGCCTCGGCGACCTAAAATTCGCCCAAGACGCCCGATCTTGCCCATCATGTCAGGAGTCGCGATAGATACATCAAATTCCAGCCAACCTTTCTCAATCTCCTCTATCACGTCATCATTACCAACGCGATCAGCGCCGGCTTCTCTGGCTGCATCCATTGCATCACCTTGACAAAAAACCAGTGTTCTAATCTGTTTACCCACTCCGTGAGGCAGAAGAGCTATCCCTCTGATCATCTGGTCGGCATGCCTAGGATCTGCTCCAGTCCTAATATGAAGTTCCACCGTTTCGTCAAATTTGGCGGTTGCGTTACTCTTGACAAGAGCAATGGCTTCTCGGGGAGAATAAAACCTATCCTCCTCAATAGAAGTCGCTGCATTACTATATCTTTTACCTCTTTTAGTCATCCAATGGTTCCTTACAACGATTTTTTTACTGAACTTGAATACCCATGCTACGTGCGGTCCCTTCAATAATCCTGATGGCCCCGTCGATATCTGCCGCATTCAAGTCATTCATCTTTGTCTCTGCAATTTCTTTAACCTGATCCACAGAGATCGTTGCGACCTTCTCTGCAAGTGGGCTCCCACTTCCTTTCTGAATTCCAGCAGCTTTGCGTAAGAGATCGGAAGCAGGTGGGCTCTTGACGATGAAATCAAAAGATCTATCTTCAAAAACTGTTATTTCCACGGGCACTATGGATCCAGATAAAGAAGCAGTCCTTTCGTTATACTCCTTGACAAAACCCATTATGTTCACACCGTGTTGCCCTAAAGCGGGACCTACTGGAGGTGCGGGAGTCGCTTTCCCGGCTTCTATTTGAAGTTTTATTAACCCTATAACTTTCTTTGCCAACTTTTACCTCTATCTATGCCTTTTCTACTTGAATAAAATCAAGTTCGACCGGCGTCTCCCTGCCGAAGAAAGAGACCATTACTTTGATTTTAGACCGGTCTGGATATACTTCGTCCACGACACCCATAAAATCAACGAATGGCCCATTTTTAATACGTACAGTTTGCCCATTGACGAACCCTACTCTCACTCGTGGGGCATCCGATTCAATCTGCTTCAGGATATTATCAACCTCATGCTGCTCTAACGGAACTGGCTTGGGTCGATTATCGCTCTCGTCTTCAGCCGAGACAAACCCTGTCACTCCTGGAGTGTTTCGAACAACAAACCAGCTGTCATCATTCATTTCCATTTCCACCAATATATAGCCAGGGAAAATTTTTCTGAGCACAGATTTTTTCTGCCCGTCTTTATATTCCATCTCTTCTTCAGTTGGTACAACAACTTGAAAAATCTTATCACTCACATCCATGGTCTGGATTCTCTGTTCAAGATTTTTCTTAACTCGGTCTTCTTGCCCAGAATAGGCGTGTATGATGTACCAATTTTTATTATCTATCTTTTCCTCAGTCATGCTTTCACCAATTCGTCAGTAAATCTATAGTATGAAATCAAAAATCCAACCATAAATCAGATCCGCTACCCCAAGAAAAACCCCTATAGCTGCAGAAACTGCAATAACCATTAAGGTAAGCCTGAATGTCTCGTTCATTGTAGGCCACGTGACCCGTCTCAACTCACCTATAACTTCTCCAAAAAAGCGGAAGTTAACAGACCTACCGGCATTCGTTCTTCTTTGCACGTTATCTCACTTCTCTATGTAAAACGTGTTTCTTGCACCTTGGACAGTATTTATTCAGTTCAAGGCGCTGTGGATCATTACGCCTACTTTTCGAGGAATTATAAGTCCTCTCTGAGCAGTCTACACAACCAAACGTAACTAATATTCTATTATCGCCCCTTCGAGCCATTTATATTCCTTCTTTGATTAGATAGCACACTACTTAATACGGGCTATCTCCTCATACAATCATTCTATTCAGTGACCTTGGTTATAACTCCAGAACCTACTGTCCTACCACCCTCCCTCACAGCAAACCTCAATTGTTCCTCCAGAGCAACAGGAGTAATTAGTTCCACTTTCATTTCTACGTTATCGCCAGGCATAATCATTTCAACCCCATCAGGAAGCTGAATTTCGCCTGTCACATCTGTAGTTCGTATGTAGAACTGGGGTTTGTAACCGTTAAAAAATGGAGTATGCCTTCCGCCTTCGTCCTTACTAAGTACGTACACCTGCGCGTCATATTTAGTGTGAGGCTGAATACTCCCCGGGTCACACAGTACCTGACCTCTTTCAATATCTTCCCTATCGACTCCCCTCAGGAGCACTCCAACTGCATCGCCCGGCTCACCGCTTTCCAATGTCTTATGAAACATCTCTACACCTGTGACTGTTGTAGTGTATGTGTCTTTAATACCCACAACTTCTACCTCGTCGCCTACATTTACAACTCCTTTCTCTACCCTACCGGTCACCACAGTGCCTCTGCCCTTAATCCCGAACACGTCTTCTACTGGCATCAAAAACGGCTGATCTTTCGGCCTATCTGGAACAGGCACATATTCATCCACTGCCTGCATCAGTTCCCAAATGCCTTTACCCCATTCACTGTCCCTACTTTTGTCATCTGCCTCCAGCGCATTAAGCGCGCTTACTTGAACAAAAGGGATATCATCCCCAGGAAATCCGTATTCGGTGAGTAATTCTCGCATTTCTAATTCAACTAATTCGAGCAACTCAGGATCATCCATCATGTCGACCTTGTTTAATGCAACAACTATTCGTGGCACCTCAACTTGGCGAGCCAATAAGATATGCTCTCTTGTCTGCGGCATTGGCCCATCTGGGGCACTTACTACTAATATCGCCCCATCCATCTGCGCTGCCCCGGTAATCATGTTTTTAATATAATCCGCGTGTCCAGGACAATCGACATGCGCGTAATGGCGAGTCTCTGTCTCATATTCCACGTGTGTTATCGCGATAGTGACCCCGCGTTCTTTCTCTTCAGGAGCATTATCAATCGTATCGAAGGCTCTATACTCAGCTAGCCCTTCCGTCGATAACACAGACGATATAGCTGCAGTTAAGGTCGTTTTACCATGGTCGACGTGACCTATAGTCCCTACATTAAGATGAGGTTTAGTTCTCTGAAATACTTGCTTAGCCAATGTTTTCCTCCAGCTATCTGGAGCCCACAAGCAGACTTGAACTGCTGACCTCGTTCTTACCAAGAACGCGCTCTACCACTGAGCTATGCGGGCCCTATATCTACTTTTTTTATTCCCTTAACTTTATTCATTCATATGGTGGAGGGTGTAGGATTCGAACCTACGTAGCCCTTCCGGGCGCCAGATTTACAGTCTGGTGGATTTAACCACTCTCCCAACCCTCCTAAATCACCACCCGACATTTTACCATACGCCTTCACCAAAACTACCATCAAACATAAATTGCGTCACAGCGAAAACGTATGTTTAATAAAAATTTCAGGGGATATAATTCTATTCCTTTTTAGGAGTTCGGGTCAATAAAAATAATGAACCTTACCCAATCAAACAAAAACTATCCTGAATTGACCGGATATAACTCCTGTCTTATTGCATCATATACTTCCTGTAAAGTCACATGATTTTCATGGGCCAATTTTTTACAGTCTTCATATTCAGGATGTGCCGAAATTTCCTTATTATCTAAAATTTTAAATTTAACCTTAGCAACGCCATATTTACATTTGATTTCTTTAATTCTTCTACCCGCTTCAACTCTGTTTATATGCCTGGTCCGTATTCCAAATGTAGATGTTTCCGTCAGCACATATTCAATCACTGCGTCAGCTAATTCACTGTCAACCAACGTTGACAATTGAATTCCGGGTCTGTTTTTTTTCATTTGAATAGATGTCAGCCAAACATCTCTCGCTCCCATTGAGAGAATTTGTTCAAAAACGTATCCAAGAGTCTCTCCGGTTGAGTCATCGATGTTTGTTTCAATTAAGGTCAATTTCGACTCAGCCATTACCTGGCCATCGGTTCCAGTTGTGATGGTTATAACGTTGGGGTATGAATCAGGATTTCTCGTCCCTAGTCCGCACCCTGTGGATTCAATCTTAAACACGGGTTGAGAAAACTCAGCAATTGTACCCAAAATCGCTGCTCCTGTCGGAGTGACCATTTCGCCTGTCGATGGTAAAGAAGACCCTACAGGATAGACTGGGATCCCTGTCAGTCTAAAAATCTCCGCCGTAGCTGGCGCGGGAACAGCTAAAAGCCCGTGATCAGTTCTGACTGTCCCAGAACCCAGAGGCAATGGGGAACAATACACCCTTCCTATCTGTAACATTTCCAACCCAACTATCGTACCGACAACATCTACCAACGTGTCTACAGTGCCAAGTTCATGTAGGTGAACAGCATTTTCTGAAACACCATGTACATTTGCTTCAGCCTGCCCTATAAGGGTGAAAATATCAATACATGTTTTTTTTGCAAATTCAGAAATTCCAGAATTTTCAACCACATTAACAAAATTGCTAATCCCACGAATTTCTGCCCCTTCCCTGTCTAAATCCACGTCCAAGTGTGTGCCTACCATTCCTGCCCTCTTATCCTTCACAACCGAAAGCTCAAACCCTCCCACATCTAATAGATTCAGCTGTGACTTAAGATCGTCGATGCTTAATCCGGAATCTATCAAGGAGGCTATAAGCATGTCGCCGCTAGCACCGCCAATGGTATTCACATACCCAATCCTCAAAATATCACCTCTGACACTATGGTTATTAAAAATAAAGACGGGCCTGTTAGGACCCGCCTTCGAGGCTTTAAGCCATTGAATTTAAAACTGAGTTATGAAACTAAAGAGTTGACGAGGTTAGCGAGGCCGGGGTTTCAGTACGAATTATTATCACGTCATCTTCGATATCAATAACCGCCGTATCTGCCGGTCCTAATTCGCCTCCTAGAATGGCGTCTGACAACTTATCCTCAACGGTATCTTGTATCACGCGCCGAAGGGGCCGGGCCCCAAAAGTTGGATCATATCCTTCCTCAGCAAGCCATGTCCTAGCCACATCCCTCACCTCCATCGAGATACCTTTTTCAAGAAGATTCACCGCCACTTCCTGCATCATTATGTCCACTATGTCTTCCATATGTTCTCGACTTAAAGCGTGGAACACAACTGTACCGTCAACTCGATTCAAAAATTCTGGCCTAAAGAAAACTTTCACTTCATCTAGCACATTATTCTTCATGCGATTGTAAGCTTCTTGTTCAGTCTGAGCACCTTCTGTCCGAGCATTGAATCCCAATGACCTATCCTGCCTGATCAAGTCCGAACCTATATTACTCGTCATAACAATGAGTGTATTTCTAAAATCAACCTTTCTGCCTTTAGAGTCAGTAAGATGTCCATCATCGAATATTTGAAGCAAAATATTGAAAACTTCTGGGTGAGCTTTCTCGATCTCATCCAGCAGTATCACGCTGTA
>CAYTAN010000023.1:0-8474 GCA_964435605.1 uncultured Dehalococcoidia bacterium | reverse complement strand
AAACGTCATCGAATTAAGACGCATGACCGACTTTCCACGCTAGTTACTAACATTCAACCAAGTGTAAGGAGTGTGAGGACTAATGACCTCTCTTGCAAATTCTGATATCCAAGATATTTTCCCCAAAACCAGGTCTTTTTCCAAAATTGAAAAAATCCTGGATGTACCAGACTTAATAGATGTTCAAAAAGAATCATTTTCATGGTTCACCACACAGGGATTGAAAGATCTATTCGATGAGATATCCCCAATCGAAGATAGCCAAGGGCAAAACTCAAGGTTTTCCTTGCAGTTTGTGGACCACGAATTCGGCGAGCCAAAATTCACTGAAGACGAATGTCGAACCCAGGAAAAGACTTTCGACGCTGCTCTATACGTAACCGTGAGTCTAGAGGTTAATGCTTCCGGACCCGGCCAAGGTGAAATAAAAGAGCAACGACTTTACGTTGGCAACATTCCGATGATGACAAAAGCAGGAACATTCATAATCAACGGCGCTGAAAGAGTAGTTGTAAGCCAGCTCGTTCGTTCCCCAGGGGTTTATTTTACCGAAGATAGGGATCCGGGAACTGGCAGACCTCTTGCCTCGGCCAAGTTAATACCGTATCGAGGAGCTTGGATTGAATTCGAAACTACTAATAGGGATGTTATATACGTAAAAATAGATAGGAAAAGAAAAACACCCGTAACCACCCTTCTAAGAGCCTTGGGATATGAAACAGACCAAGAAATCAGAGAATTGTTCGAGGATGTTGATACCAATCCTGACCATAATTTCCTAGAATCTACCATAGCCAAGGACTCCTCCGTTACATCCACTGAGGAAGCTCTAATAGAATTTTATAGACGGCTCAGACCTGGAGAACCTCCTAACGCAGAAAATGCAAGGTCCTTAATTGATTCCTTGTTCTTCGATGCTAGACGGTACGACCTGGGCAAAGTCGGAAGATACAAGTTAGACAGAAACCTCAAAGGTCCTGAATTCGCGGATAGAAATGGAAATCTGAGCGACCGAATTTTGTCAAAAGACGACATAATCAATCTGCTGAGACGACTCATACAAATCAACAACTCCGAAAAAAGGGCGAATGACATAGATCATTTGGGTAATAGAAGAGTACGCGCAGTTGGAGAACTGATTCAAAACCAGGTCAGGGTCGGCTTACTAAGAATGGAAAGGGTCATTAAAGAAAGAATGACTATTCAGCCCGACCCTGCCAGTACTACTCCGGCAGCTTTGATAAATGTTAGACCAGTGGTTGCTTCGGTAAGAGAATTTTTTGGTGGCTCACAGCTTTCACAATTCATGGATCAAGCAAATCCTCTCGCTGAATTGACCCACAAAAGACGTCTTTCAGCTCTTGGGCCTGGCGGACTATCTCGAGAGAGGGCAGGCTTTGATGTCAGAGATGTCCACCATTCCCACTACGGAAGAATATGCCCTATAGAAACACCTGAAGGCCCAAACATTGGCCTTCTAGTATCGCTGGCGACATATGCACGAACTAATGAATTCGGTTTCATCGAGACACCCTATAGGAAAGTTTTGACAGAAATCATTAACGGGGACGACGAGACAATAATTGGTCATACTCCAACCCAAGATGTTGTATCAGATGACGGAAAAACGATCATACGAGCAGGGACTCAAATAACTAATAGAACATCTAAAAGGATAGCGGCTCAACATAAACAAACAATCCAAGTTAAGCCATATGTCTCTAAAAATGCCGAGGACATAATTCATCTATCAGCCGATGACGAAGAAGACTACTTCATCGCTCAGGCAGACTCTCCGATCAATAATGTCGGAGAATTCACATCCGAGCGGGTGGAAACGCGGAGGGGGGAAGAAGTAGGAATGGAGCCAACAAGCGAAGTCAAATTTATGGACGTTTCGCCTCTCCAATTAGTCAGCGTTTCGACATCACTCATACCGTTCCTTGAGCATGATGATGCCAACCGAGCACTTATGGGATCAAACATGCAACGGCAGGCCGTACCTCTTTTAAAACCAGAAAGTCCCCTCGTTGGCACTGGAATGGAAGAGCGAGTCGCGAGGGATAGCGGTCAGGTTGTTACTGCTAAAGCTAATGGAACAGTGTCAAGCGTCAATGGTAGAAGCATAGTCATTGAATCTGAAGATGGAAAATCAATTAACCATGAATTAGTGAAATTTCACCGCAGCAACCAGGGAACCTGCATCAATCAACGCCCAATAGTCGACAAGGGTAACGATGTGAAAGAAGGCGACGTATTGGCGGATGGTTCGTCGACAGACCGTGGAGAACTTGCACTTGGGCAGAATGTTTTAGTTGCCTTCATGACATGGGAAGGATACAACTTTGAAGATGCAATCATACTGAGCAATCGACTTATCAAAGAAGATAAGTTTACATCGGTACACATAGAAAAACATGAAATTGAAGCCCGTGACACAAAGCTGGGCCCAGAAGAAATTACGCGAGATATCCCAAACATTGGTGAAGATAGCCTCAGGAACTTGGACGAAGACGGAATAATAAGAGTCGGCGCAGAAGTAAGTAATAGGGACATTCTAGTTGGTAAGATCACTCCAAAAGGTGAAACCGAGCTCAGCGCTGAAGAAAAATTGTTGCGAGCGATTTTCGGAGAAAAAGCACGAGATGTAAAAGACTCCTCATTGTACGTTCCCCATGGCCAGGGCGGCAAAATAATTGACGTAAAAGTACTCGACAGAGAAAATGGCGACGATTTATCACCTGGTGTCAACAAACTCGTCCGCGTTTGGATCGCTCACACCAGAAAGATTACTGAAGGAGACAAAATGGCCGGGCGCCATGGCAACAAGGGAGTAGTAGCCAAAATACTCCCTGAAGAAGACATGCCATTCCTTCCTGATGGCACTCCAGTAGACATAATTCTGAACCCGATTGGAGTTCCCTCCAGAATGAATCTGGGACAAGTCTTGGAAACCCATCTTGGATGGGCTGCCAAAAGGCTTGGATTCAATGCGAAAACGCCGGTTTTTGATGGTGCAATGGATTCGGCCATTGAAGATGAATTAGCAAAAGCTTGGATTATAGAACAATCAGAAGCTGTGCCATCGGACGCAGTTTTTAACGGTGACCCGAGCAGAATAAACTTGGAAGCAATAGACACTTATCTTGATGAAAGGAACTACGGTTTCGAAGAAATCTTTGTAAAAAGAACCCCCGATGCTGCTCGCGAAGCATGTCTGAGAATTTGGTTAAGTGAATATACAGACATTGACCCAACCAACATGAATGTTGACGAAATGATGGACGAAGCCTTGGTGCTTAACAGGGAACATAGTATTGCTGCGCCAGTCTTAGGAAAATCCGAACTCTACGATGGTCGCACTGGAGAAAAGTTTGACCTACCTGTAACCGTTGGGTACATCTACATGTTGAAACTTATTCACTTGGTTGAAGACAAGATCCATGCAAGAGCAACTGGCCCCTACTCATTGATAACTCAACAACCACTCGGAGGGAAAGCCCAACTAGGAGGTCAGAGATTCGGTGAAATGGAAGTCTGGGCCTTAGAAGCTTACAGTGCAGCCCACAATTTAAGAGAAATGCTCACCATTAAGTCGGATGACGAGATCGGCCGAGTCAAAACTTACGAAGCGGTGGTAAAAGGCGAAGACGTAGCTCAGCCTGGAATTCCTCAATCATTCCACGTTTTAATGAAAGAATTACAAAGCTTAGGATTATCCATTGAACTTGAGAACGATGACCAAGAACTTAATGGCCCCGAAGGCGAATTTGATGATGAATTTGGGATTGAGAGCCCGCTTGCATTACTAGAAAGTAATGACGCAGACAATGATTCAGAGCAAGCACCCGAAGAAGACCAACCAGTCACAGAAAATTAGACCGCTAACTTAGTCGCAAATACTGATAACGGAGAATACTACATGGTTCAAGCAGGGAACGATTTTGATTCGATAACTATATCGCTGGCCTCTCCTAACGACGTGATGAGATGGTCGTGGGGAGAAGTCACCAAACCGGAAACTATAAACTATAGAACCTTGCGACCAGAAAAAGACGGACTATTTTGCGAAAGGATATTCGGCCCAACAAAAGATTGGGAATGTTACTGCGGCAAGTATAAAAAAATTCGATTTAGAGGAGTCACGTGTGACAGGTGTGGCGTAGAAGTAGCGAGGTCTAAAGTGCGCCGAGAAAGAATGGGCCACATAGAACTCGCTGCACCTGTGGCCCATATTTGGTTCTCTAAAGGGACTCCAAGTAGACTAGGGCTCCTACTAGACCTGTCGCCCCGTAACCTTGATCGGGTCCTATATTTTGCTCAATTTCTAGTCACCGACGTGGATGAAGAGCTCAAATCTCAAACCTTGCAACTTCTAACAAGCAAGCTTGAGGACCTATTGATAGAGAAAGACTCTCAAATAGAATCATTAAAGATCGATATCACCAGTGAATATAAAGAGGAAATCGACGGTCTGGAGAGTTCATTAGCTGGCGACAGCAACTCTGGCAGTGCCATTGATGCAACAGAAGCGCAGAAACGCCTAGCTGAAATCCAGGACGCCATTGATGACAAGTGTGCAGAAAAGCAAAACGAATTAGACGAATTATATGAACCCCAATTAGCCCAGATCGAGAATCAGACCAAAGAATTACAGGATCTGAAGGTTACGAACCTTCTCACCGAAACTCAATATAGAGATCACCGAGACAATTTTCCAGGAGTTTTCAACGCAGGCATGGGAGCCGAGTCGGTTCTTTACGTCCTTCAAAACCACATCGACCTTGAAGAACTTCGAGACGAACTACAAGAGGAAATGCACTCAACATCGGGCCAGAGACGCAAAAAGGCTATCAAAAGACTGCGAGTAATAGAATCATTTAGAAAAAGTAATAACAGAGCTGAATGGATGGTATTGACAAGATTACCCGTCTTACCACCGGATTTAAGGCCTATGGTCCAGCTGGATGGCGGTCGCTTTGCAACCAGTGACCTGAACGATTTGTATCGAAGAGTCATAAATAGAAATAACCGGTTGAGCAGGCTTATTGAACTACAAGCACCGGAAATAATTATCAGAAACGAGAAAAGAATGCTGCAGGAATCTGTTGACGCATTGATCGATAATGGTCGACGGGGAAGATCCGTGGCTGGAAGCCATAACCATAAGTTAAAATCACTTTCAGACCTCCTTAGAGGAAAACAGGGTAGGTTCCGCCAAAACCTTCTTGGGAAAAGGGTGGACTACAGCGGAAGATCAGTGATTATAGCAGGGCCTGAACTCAAGCTACATCAATGTGGATTACCGAGACGCATGGCCTTAGAACTATTTAAACCATTCGTAATGCACCGATTAGTTCTACGAGGATATGCACACAACATAAGAAGTGCAAAAAGATTGGCTGAGAGAAACAGATCTGAAGTATGGGAGATTCTAGGAGAGGTAGTTAAAGAGAGGCCTGTACTTCTGAATAGAGCCCCAACTCTTCACAGATTAGGGATACAGGCATTTGAGCCTGTCCTGATAGAAGGTAGTGCGATTAGAGTCCATCCGCTAGTGTGTACAGCATTTAATGCTGACTTCGACGGGGACCAAATGGCAGTTCATGTTCCCCTGTCAAGAATAGCAGTACTGGAAGCAAGGAAGCTCATGATGAGCACATTTAACATGCTGGCCCCAAGTTCCGGTGAGCCCATCGTCACTCCTTCACTTGACATGGTTTTGGGGTGCTACTACATGACGTCAATTGACCCTAATGCGAAGGGAACAGGACAAGGTTACAGCAATTTTGAGGACGCATCCTTGGCATATGAGGTAGGAGCGGTAGATTTAAGGGCAATTATTTCGGTGAGAGATGGAAATGGTGAATGGTTAGAAACCACGGTTGGGCGAATATTATTCAACGACGTTTTACCAGACGGCATACCTTTCGTGAACGACGAAGTAGAAAGAAATCGTCTGAAAGAATTAACAGGTGTCTGCTTTCGTTTACTTGGAAACGAAGAGACTGCCGTAGTTCTTGACAATATTAAAGATCTAGGCTTCAAAAACTCCTCGAAATCTGGCGTTTCAATTGCTATAAACGATGTAAAAGTCTCTCCCCGAAAAAGCGAGATAGTTGCCAAGGCAGAATTGTCGGTCACTCAACTTGAAGAACAATATCTGGATGGACTAATTACTGAGGAAGAACGATACAACGCAACTGTAAGAATCTGGACTGACGCCAACGATGAGCTAACACAAGTCATAGCTGAAGATCTACCAAACTACGGTGGTATTTACATGATGGCAAACTCAGGCGCTAAGGGGAACATAGCTCAAATAAGACAAATGGCTGGTATGAGAGGCCTCATGTCCAATCCAAGAGGGAGAATAATTGACAGACCAATAAAGTCAAACTTCCGGGAAGGGCTGACGGTGCTGGAATATTTCATCTCCACACATGGAGCAAGAAAAGGCTTGGCTGACACAGCTTTACGAACCGCCGACAGCGGATATTTAACTAGAAGGCTAATAGATGTTGCTCAGGAAGTCATTGTCAAAATCGACGATTGTGGTGTTACTCATGGTATCCAAATCACGGAATACGATGATGAGGCACTAGCCGGATTATTTTTTGACCGCATTAAATACCGATACACAGCCCAAGCAATTGGCGCACCCGAAACAGGAGAAATAATCGTCGATGCCAACCAGATCATCACTGAAGTAGAAATTGAAGAGTTGCGAAAAGCCAATGTTAAATTTGCAGAAGTAAGATCCCCACTCACATGCGAAGCTAAAAGTGGAATTTGTCGAATGTGCTATGGACTATCTCTGGCTAACTTGAAACCAATCATGGTAGGGGATGCGGTCGGAATTATCGCCGCACAAAGCATAGGGGAGCCTGGAACCCAATTGACGATGAGAACATTCCATACCGGTGGTGTCGCAGGATCAGATATAACAAGCGGACTACCCAGAGTCGAAGAATTATTTGAAGCAAGATCTCCAAGAGGTGCGGCCGTGCTTTCGGAAATCTCTGGAACAGTGGAAATCATCGAGAATTCTGATGGTCGAACAGTGAGAGTAACAAACTCTGAGGAACTTACAGATGAATACACGTTGGATGGCTATACTAGCGCCGTTAAAAAGGGAGAAAACGTCATAATTGGTTCCGTAATCGCAGTTTCTGACACGGACGAAGAATCAAAAATACATGCTCGAAATTCCGGCAGCGTTGAGATAAATGATAAAAATATTTCGATAACTTGGAATGATGAAGAACAGCGGGAATATGCCATACCCGCGGCATCTCATTTAGAAGTTTCAAATGGCGACCTGATCAACTCTGGGTCTGCTATCACTGCAGGACCCAAAAACCCGCAGCAAATATTGGAAATTCAAGGTCGCGAATCCGTCCAATCTTATCTAATTGAGGAAGTGCAAAAGGTTTATCGATCCCAAGGCGTCCCAATTCATGACAAACACATCGAAACCATCATCAGACAAATGTTAAGACGTGTGCAAGTTCATGAGTCTGGAGACACTGACTTATTGCCTGGAGACCCAATGGACAGACAGGCCTTCGAAGATAAAAACGCTGAGGTCATTGCAGAGGGAGGCGACCCTGCAACAGCCATGTCGATCTTATTAGGAATAACGCGTGCTTCTCTTCACATGGACAGTTTCCTAGCTGCGGCGTCTTTCCAAGAAACTACCCGAGTTCTAACTGAATCTGCTGTCACCGGAAAAAAGGATCGCCTAAACGGCTTAAAAGAGAACGTAATTATTGGAAGATTGATACCAGCTAGATACGACACAACCGAGGAAGGCCGAGAAAAACTGGGCGTGGCCGAACTAGAAAGCATGTTAACCCTCGAGGAAATTCCAGACAGTCCTCCGCCACCTGAAATGGACTCTGACAACTTGGAATGGGAAACAATTCAATCTGCACAACAAACAGAGTCTGAAGGGATAACCGGCGATTAATACATGGCCCTAAGAAATTTGACAAAATAAAAACTATTGCAATAAGGTAGTGTACGCAGCGTTTAACTACGCAACATAATCAGGGTGCTTAGCAAAGCTTAAATGGAAAGTTGGTCAAACTCCAACACTGTCCCGCAACGGTAGACCCAATAATGGGTGAGTCCGAAAACTAACCTGGTTAACAGCAAAGCCTTCGTGGACAAAGGATTCTAAGCTGCTTGCCATTTAGAAGCCCCGATACACGTAGCCTGCTCATGCAGGCTATTTGTTTCCTCGAAGAGTATTAAATACGAATAACGAGGAGACATTTTCATTTTATGAACCCCATTAGAACAATCATACTGTTGATATTATTAGCATCCGTAATAGGATGTGCTGAAACAGCCACCCAACCACAAGTTCCATTGCAGCCTATACCAGCATCGACCCCTACCATACCTGTATCTGAAAAACCTGTCCCAAACGCTCAGATCATGCCAATAGCTCCTGAACCCGCCATTCC
>CAYTAN010000022.1:0-8953 GCA_964435605.1 uncultured Dehalococcoidia bacterium | reverse complement strand
CATATGAAAGCAATATCACATGTCAAAAAACTAATTGGAAACTAGAACTATAAACGTGTCATAATTGTGGCACTAAGGTTATTTAAAGGAGTGACTTAATGTTAGAAGTAGGCCAAGAAGCACCAGACTTCACTTTACAAGCCCATGTTGGGGAACCGATAAAATTAAGCGACTATAGAGGGGAAAAAAGTGTCGTCCTCTCGTTCCATATTTTTTCTTTCACCGGTGGTTGAACCCATCAAGTCTCATCATTTAGAGTACATAATGGCTCATTTGAAGAGAAAAATGCCCAGGTTCTGGGCATAAGTTGCGATTCAAGGCCGGCCCAAACAGCGTTCGCTGGTTCGTTAGGATCAATACCATATCCAGTCCTCGCTGATTTTTATCCTCATGGTGGGGTTGCCCAATCTTACGGCGTGTTTGATGAAGAAAGAGGAACCCCAATAAGATCCATAGTTGTAATTGATAAAAATGGAATAGTACGGTTTATACAGAAATACACAGCAGCTTCAGACTTGGACCCGAAGGACATATTGGCAGTAGTCGATAATCTCGACTAGCATCAACGAACTACTAACATTGCAGCCAAACGGTAATCTAGGTCCTATAAAGATTGGTGACACGGTGATCCTGAACGATCGCCGTGACCGCCAATATATGTTCACTGTGGAAGAAAACGGTGTTTTCGAGTCACACGTTGGAAACTTAAAACATTCATCAATAATTGGTTCGAAAGAAGGAACTTGGTTTCGTACCAGCAAAGAAAGTTGGGTGATAATTTTCCGTCCAACGAAATACGATTTATCATTAAACATGTCAAGAATCGCCACAATTGTGTACCCAAAAGATATGGGTACGATAATAACTTACTCAAACATCCGGCCAGGGTCTAGGGTACTTGAGGCTGGCTCAGGATCCGGATCTCTAACAATCGCCTTGTCTGATGCCGTAGGCGAGTCTGGGCATATATACAGTTATGATGTACGGAACGACATGTCACAAATGGCCTCAACCAATGTCAGCAAGTACGCCCACACACCGTCCAACGTTACCTTCAAACTGGGAGACATATCGGAGAATATAACCGAGTGTGAAATCGATAGTGTAATCCTAGATTTACCGGAACCATGGAGTGCACTACATAATATCCAATCTTCCTTAAGGTATGGAGGAATATTGCTCGCATTTGTTCCAACCATAATGCAGGTAAGTGACCTAGTAGAATCCTTAAGAAAGCTAGCTGAATTCACCACAATAAAAACCATTGAGATAATTGAAAGGCCATGGGACGTTGGAGGCCGCAGTGTAAGACCGTCTCATAGAATGATTGGGCATACTGGGTTCATAACAACGGCGCGCAAATGCTTGTCTAGAGAAGATTCCGCCAATTAGGCAATATTGTGTTGACGAGCCCCCGCCATATGGTTTTTAGTCGCCTCTAATCTAATTTGATCATTCTGCCAAATATTAGATAAACCGGTGAAATCTCCACCAAGATTCGTTAAGCCCTTTCTCTGAATCAAGACATTGAAAGCCCCGAGGCTATCTTCTAACACCAACTGGTTGGCCAGTCTCATTTCCCGTCTATCTTGAATAACCCGACTCAAAGCATCAAACCCCAGACGATTTAACCATTCAAACTGTTTCCCTTTATATACAGTGTTAAAACCCCCACTTACACACGCTAATTCCAAGGCAGTAAAATCTACATGTGCAGTGATATCTTGTTTCCCTATTCTTTGAAACGGACTACCGCCATTTGTATGCATATAAAAAGTCTGCAAAAGTTTCTTGGATTTTTCCGTCGAATAATACTTATCTCTTTCATATCCATAATCAATAGTAACTAAAAACCCATCTTTGATTACCTCTGACATATTCTCTGCCCAGCCTTTCAAATGCATATTGACGGGCCCTCTATATCCAGACAATGATTTGAGCTCTTCCTGGGAAAAGAATTCCTTCAAGACTTTGTCAGACGGTTCATCCAGTTCTTCGATTAATTGTCCGTTAGAATCTGTAGTTACATACAACTCAAAAACTCGATCATCAACGACCTGAATTTGCTTAACCGGGAAGGCATCCAATAACTCGTTCGATATCACAACTCCCGTGATGCCTCTCAAATCAATTGACTTTGACTCTACGGTTCTGATTTTTGAATTTACAGTCGACACATTTCTAATATCGTATAAGACGTAATCTAATGCTTGATAAAACCGTTGATCGATTTGCTCCGCAACATTCAAAATATCTTCTGCAAATACAGAATCTCCTGCCCCTTGTTCCACAATGGTAAATCTGTCAGGCTTCTGTAGAGCTTTCCACATTTGCATAATTTGTGCGCAAACTAGTGCCCCAAATATAGGATGGATACGAGGGCTAGTGTAATAATCTCCCTCGGTGCCTATGTGATCTAACTCGCGGTAGTATCCACGATCGGAATATAGAGCAATATCCATAAATTCATCAAAAGTGATCTTTCCATTTAGGGATATTTGCGCCCTTATTAATTCTTCAGGATTGAAGTTCATTGGCTATCAAATCAACATTAGGCCCTTAGAGGTGTCCCCTTGGGGAATGCCCATGAAACCACAAGTTGTTATTTCGTTTTTTTGACTTGGCCGCTTCTGTCCCAGCCAGACCCAGGCATAGAGTTACGAAATTCTTCCTTTACTCCACAAATCTTGCAGGTCCCATTACTGGTCGGGCCGTTGGGTTGATCAATTACCCAATGATGTTTACATTCTTCCACGGACAAACTCTCGGCCATATTAACTCCTAATTAAAATCAGACGACATTAACTTGACCAAGCTCTATCTATTCTCTATTGCTATAAACTCTCGATCCAATTCTCCAACATACTGCAGTCTCGGTCGTAACAATATATTGTTTTCAAATTGCTCAACCACTTGAGCCGTCCAACCTGGAATTCTTCCCACTGCAAATATAGATATGAACAAATCTTCAGGAATGCCTAGCAGGTAGTACATGGCTCCAGAGAAAAAATCCACATTCTGACAGATACCGCGACGGGAATACGGAGCCATTACCTCAACTACTTTTTGTAATATTGAGTACCATTTAGGCTCTCCTTTCCTTTCTCCCAAAGCCTTCAAATCATCCTGGATATGAATGGATCTTGGGTCGACAGCTTTATAAATCCTATGTCCAAACCCCATAATCCTACCTCCTCCACCCAACGTGTCCTTCACATATTGTTCCGCATTTTCCTCACTCCCTATCTCCAATGACATTGTCATCACCGACTCAGCGGCTCCTCCGTGAGAAGGTCCCTTAAGAACGGCTATCCCAGTCGTAATTGCGCAATGCAAATCAGCTTGAGTTGAGGCAGAAACGCGAGCACCAAATGAAGAGGCATTCAGCCCATGTTCAGCGTGCAGGACGAAATCTTTATCTATAAGCTTAGTGTCTTCAGGATCTGGGATCTCCCCGAACAGCATATAAAGAAAATTTCCGGCCAAGCTGAGGTCAGGATTTGGGCTGATAGGATCTTGCCCGTTCCGAATTCTCGCGTGGGTAGTAACGATTGTTGGTGCTTGTGCCGTAAGCCGAGTACCTTTACGAAGTGTTGCCTCAGCGGAGTTGTCATTGACCTCTGGGTCAAAGGTAGCCAATGCAGATATTGACGTCCTAAGCACATCCATCGGATGGGCATCCTTGGTAATCCGAATTATATCTATAATCGCATCAGGGAGTGTCATATTGTCGGACAGCTCTTGCACAAATGCATCTAATTCAGATTGAGTAGGTAGTTCACCATTCATAACCAAATAGATAACTTCTTCGAAAGTACAATTGGTTGCTAAGTCATCTATAGAATAGCCTCTGTACCACAGCTTCCCAGCTTTCCCATCAATATAGCTGGAAGTGGTCCTATCTATATAAACCTCTCTAAGCCCTCTGTGCAGAGTACTTGTCTCTTCAGCCATGGGTTATCCTCCCTTTTGTAAACAAAACCATATAATCGTCATATTTGGGTCGGACTCCATGATGAGTCCGAAGCCCCTATAAATCAAAAAAGCCCTGCAATTTTAGCAATCGGCACAAAACATCGTCAAGAAGCTGAATATATAAACCTTTATGATAACTATCACATTGATTAATAATTTCTGATTCCGTTATACTTCATGGAGTTTCAAAGGCCTTGTGGATAGACAAATCCCCATCCCAATTCAAGCTATGAACCAAAATGCAGACCATAAAGATCAAACTGAATGCGTACCCGAAGTTGTCATACTCAGGATACCGGTGTATGCAAGGGTATTGAACCGTTTAAAATCCTCCGGTAAAACTGTTATCAGCTCCAATGGCCTAGGCAAATTACTTCAAATAACCCCAGCTCAAATCAGAAAAGATCTAAGCTATTTCGGGAAATTTGGAAAGCAAGGTCGAGGATACAACATAGACTATCTGTTATCTGCTCTAAATGAGATTTTAGGCATTGACCAGGAATGGAAAGCCTGCTTGGTTGGTGTAGGAGGGCTGGGAAGAGCAATTATCAATTACCCAGGATTCTCACCTCATGGATTTGAAATAGTTGCATGCTTTGATATAGACAAATCTCTGATAAACAAATCTATCGCAGGTTTGTCGATCAAGCCTGTGGATCAAATAGAAAGCGTTTTGACGTCACATAACATAAAAATCGGTATCGTCTCCGTTCCTGCTGACCAAACTCAATCCGTAGTAGACATACTGGTGAGTGCAGGGGTGAAAGGAATACTGAACTATGCCCCAATCTCACCTGTGGTCGGGTCGGAAGTGATAGTCAGAACAATCGATCCCGTAACATCATTGCAGTCTATGACATACTACCTAAAGGATTACTAACTGTCGGCCAACACAGTAACAACGTCGTCCATAACCTCCAAAAATCCACCAGCTACCTCTATCGTTGACTCATCAGACCCGTTCCGAACCGTTATGGTGCCGGCCTTTACAGCAGTCAGTAACGAAGTATGACTCGGTAATATACCCAACATTCCCTCACTGCCGGGAGCGACAACTATATCGGCTTCCCCAGAGAACACAGTCTCTTCAGTTGTTACAATATTAAGTCTCAAACTTTATAACCTCATTTCTGTGCTTCATCTATGGTTATGCGCTTGTTTCTGCCATTTGAGCGCCTTTTTCAATAGCCTCTGCTATGGTGCCTACCATATAGAAAGCTTGTTCCGGCAGTTCGTCATGGTCTCCATTCAGAATTTCTTTGAACCCTTGGACACTATCTCTGACAGAAACATACTTGCCTGCTTGACCTGTGAAAACCTCCGCTACATTGAAGGGTTGTGTCAAGAAACGCTGTATCTTCCGAGCCCTGGAAACCGTAGCTCTGTCATCGTCCGATAATTCCTCAATACCAAGAATCGCAATGATATCCTGTAACTCTTGATACCTTTGAAGTACTTGTTTGACACCCATGGCAACATCGTAGTGATCTTGACCCACAATTGTCGCCTCTAGGTTATTAGAGAAGGAAGTAAGGGGGTCAACAGCTGGGTATAGTCCCTGAGCCGCAAGAGACCTCTCTAAGGTCATAACAGCGTCCAAGTGACCAAAAGTGGTCACGATACCAGGGTCAGTGTAATCGTCAGCAGGAACATAGACTGCTTGTACCGACGTTATAGAACCATTCTTTGAAGAGGTTATCCTTTCTTCCAAGGCACCCATTTCTGTACCTAGTGTAGGTTGATAGCCAACCGCTGAAGGCATCCTCCCCAGCAAAGCGGAAACTTCCATGCCGGCCAATATGTACCGATATATATTATCAACGAACAGAAGTACGTCTTGTCCCCTTTCTTCTTTGAAATATTCTGCCATTGTCAACCCAGTCTGAGCGACTCTGGCTCTGATTCCCGGCGGTTCATTCATTTGGCCAAACACCAAGACGGTCTGTGGCAAAACACCAGCTTCTCGCATTTCATGCCACAGGTCGTTACCCTCACGAGACCTCTCCCCAACACCTGCGAAAACAGACACTCCCTGATGTTCTGTTGCTATATTGTTGATCAATTCCTGTATAACCACCGTTTTACCAACTCCGGCACCCCCGAACGCTCCGATTTTCCCTCCCTTTGTAAAAGGTGTAATCAAGTCTAAGACTTTAATTCCAGTTTCCAAAAGCTCCACTTCAGTTGCTTGATCTTCGAAACTGGGTGGATCTCTATGTATGGGCCATTTCTCTGCACCTTCAATTTCCTCTTGGTCGTCAAGGGTCTCTCCCAGGGTGTTGAATAACCGCCCTAAGGTAGGGTCACCGACCGGAACCGCGATAGCATCCCCTGTGTCTACAGCATCTTCCCCCCTTTTCAACCCCTCAGTCGCACCTAGGGCCAAACATCTAACCCAGCCGTTGCCGATATGTTGTTCAACTTCTAAAACGAGTCGGGAATCACCAATTTTAGTTTCGAGAGCGTTGAATACTGATGGCATCTCATCAGGTGAAAACTCGACATCAACCACTGTACCAATCACTTGAACTATTTTTCCGGTTCCCATATTTTGCTCCTGCAATAATCATGTACTAGCTTAGTATTTTCAGTCATATCAATTCTCTAAAGCAGCGACTCCGCCAACGATATCTAGCAATTCTTTGGTGATAGTCTCCTGACGAATTTTGTTCATCAGCAACGTTAGATCATCCACCATCGCATTAGCATTATCAGTAGCTTGGTTCATTGCAACCATTCTTGCAGACTGCTCACTCGCATTGCCCTCTAATACTGCGTGATGGACAAGGGTTTGCACGTACCTAGGTAGCAGTTCAGATAATACCCCGTCTGCACTTGGTTCATATATATATCCGGTCCCTGAGGAACCAGAACTATCTTCCTCAACTACTACCGGTACCAGCTGATTCGTCACAGCCCTTTGCACAGTTGTATTTACAAATTGAGCGTACACAATGTGGAAAGAATCCACTGTACCTTCCTCAAACGAATTAATCATGATGTTGGAGACACTTCTTGTGTCGTTGGGGGTAGGACGATCCGTAAGGCCAGTAGTTTCACCCAGTACTTCAAGGTTATTCCGTCTAGAGAAATCCAGTCCTTTCTTTCCTACGGCTACAACTTTTACTGTACTTCCCTCTCCATCAATAAAATCACTTGCTGCTCTGATTAAATTGGCGTTCAACCCTCCCGTTAGCCCCCTATCCGGAGTAATCAGGACCAATCCTCGATTTCGTATTTCTCTTTCCTGCATCAGCAGCTGGGTCGATTCATCATTCTGAGATTGTCCAATTATGTTGCTTACCATAGCAGCCATACTATCGGCATATGCTCTCCCCTGAGTAGCAGCGTCCTGACTTCTACGTAGCTTGGAAGCCGCTATCATTGACATAGCCTTCGTTATTTTGGCGGTGTTTTGAACACTTCTTATCCGCCTAGATATTTGCCTTACACTTGGCATGGTTTATACAAGCCCACTTTGTTTAAAAGATGAAATCGCGTCGTTCAGACTCTCTTTACTTGAATCACTTATGTCTCCATCGTCAACAATTGCCGCCAACAAATCTCCATGATTCGAAATCATATAGGTCTGAAAAGCAGCTTCCCACTCAATTACCTTATCGATTTCCACGTCATCGATATATCCTTCGTTTAGAGCAAATAATATGGCGACTTGCTGCTCAACAGGCAGTGGGACATTTTGACCTTGTTTCAAAATCTGAACGCTCCTCTCACCTCTTTCAAGCTGGCGTCGAGTTGCGGCATCTAAATCGTCTGTACCAAACTGAGCAAAGGTCTGCAGTTCCCTGTATTGAGCGAGCTCCAATCGGAGCTGACCAGCAACAGCCCTCATCGCTCTTGTCTGAGCCGAACTCCCAACTCTGGACACCGATAAACCCACGTTTACCGCGGGCCTTGTCCCCGCATTAAACAACTCGGGTTCTAGGTATATTTGACCATCTGTAATAGATATCACATTTGTTGGGACGTATGCGGACACATCACCGGCCTGTGTTTCGATTACAGGAAGAGCGGTAATTGAGCCACCACCATGGGCATCGTCCAGTTTAGCTGCTCGTTCCAGTAATCGGCTATGAAGATAAAACACATCCCCAGGATAAGCTTCACGACCAGGAGGCCTTTTTAACAAAAGCGACATTTGCCTGTACGCCCATGCATGTTTGGACAAATCATCGTACGCAATAAGAACGTCTTTGCCTTGGTCCATGAAATACTCTGCCATGGCGCACCCTGTGTAGGGCGCTAAATATTGCATGGGAGCTGCATCGGACGCGTTGGCAGCAACCACAATCGTGTGATCCATCGCTCCCTGTTGTTCCAATATACCCACTGTTTGGGCAACTTTACCGACTTTTTGTCCGACCGCGACGTAGATGCAAATTACGTCCCCACCCTTCTGATTGATTATTGCATCAGTACAAATCGCTGTCTTTCCTGTAGTTCTATCTCCGATTATGAGTTCTCTCTGTCCCCTACCAATAGGAATCATAGCGTCCACGGCTTTGATCCCGGTCTGTATAGGTGTGTCGACAGATTTTCTAATCGCTACGTTCGGAGCGACTATTTCGACCTCACGATTAGAATTTGAATCGACTGGTCCTTTACCATCTATGGGAGCACCGATCCCATCCAAGACTCGCCCTAACAACCCTTCCCCAACGGGCACTTCCATCACTCTGCCGGTACCTCGAACTTCGGTTCCTTCAATAATAGATGCTGGATTACCAAGTATAACTATTCCTACACTATCCTCTTCCAAGTTCAGGGCTATTCCCGATATTCCTCCCTCGAACTCCACCAATTCGTTATAAGCTACTCCGGATAGACCATGGACACGAGCTATGCCATCTCCGACCTCGATAACTGTCCCTACATCGACCATTCCCAGATCAGTTCCGTACCCTTCGATCTGTTTTTTTATAACTGAGGCTATGTCCTGTCCTCTGACGGCCATATC
>CAYTAN010000021.1:0-9216 GCA_964435605.1 uncultured Dehalococcoidia bacterium | reverse complement strand
AATTTTTTGACGCTATAAAATTCCAGGAGAGCATATTTGCTCTGCCTTTTGCGTACACAGGGATGATTCTTGCTGGGAAAGATTTTCCGGAGTGGGCAGTTGTGATTTGGATAACCATTGCTATGGTTTCAGCCAGAACATTTGGGATGATAGCAAATAGAGTGATTGATAGGAAAATAGACAGCTTGAATCCTAGAACCAGGTTGCGCCACTTGCCTCAGGGTGTGCTAAGCGTTTCAGACCTCGTGTTCCCTGGCTTGATTTCACTTTTAGTTTTCGTAATATGTGCTTGGCAATTAAACTACTTAGCTTTGTTTTTGTCTCCTGTCGCTCTCCTGTACCTCGTGTTCTATCCTTACACCAAAAGATTCACTTGGACTTCTAATTTGCTTTTGGGGTGGGCACTCGCGATCGCTCCCTCTGCAGCGTGGATAGGAGTGACCGGGGATTATGGGTTAGAGCCGTTTCTTCTGTCATTGGCCGTGGCCCTTTGGGCGGGTAGCTTTGATATCCTTTACCACACCCAAGATGTTGAGTTTCAAAGAGGTAATAATTTGAATTCTGTTGCTGCTAAATTCGGTGTGCCGGCCGCTTTTAAAATAGCTAAAACTTTGGATATTATTACTGTTATTACATTGGCGTATTTGGGCATGTTAATGTCGCTTCATTTTATATATTTTGTGGGATGCTTGGTTGTTTCACTGCTACTAGTTTATAAATATAAGATGGTTAAGCCTGATGACCTTTCTAAATTGGGTATGGCATTTATGCGTATCAACGCATTTGTGTCTACTTCAATCCTAATAGCGACTATTTTTGCTATAGTGATTGGATGAAAATGAATCGCAGAATTATTGTTGCAATGTCGGGTGCCAGTGGTGCAATACTAGCTGCTAAAACTATTGATGCACTGATGGATCAAGGGGTTCACGTGTCTGCTATCGCATCAGGACCTTTCCGTATGGTTTGGAATCAGGAAATGGCAGAATCTTTCGGAGAACGAATCGAGAAATGGTCCGACTACCCCCATTTTACAATGTATGCTCCGGGGGATGTTGCGGCCCCGATTGCAAGCGGAAGCTATCCTATCGATGGAATGATAATCGTCCCGTCGAGCATGTCTACGGTTGCATCTATTAGAAATGGAATAACTGACAACCTTATCAAAAGAGCGGCGGATGTATGTTTGAAAGAAGGGCGTAAGTTGGTGATTGTCCCGAGGGAGACTCCTTTAAATGCAATACATCTAGAAAATATGGGATATTTGGCTCGCTTAGGGGTAACCATATTACCTGCGGACCCGGCTTTCTATCTAGGTATTAAAACTATTGAAGAGTCGGCTGAAATCACCGCCCAGAGAGGGTTGCTGTCTCTGCAGGTTATTAGTGAATTACCTGAAAGAATAAGATATTCCGAATAAACACAATGATACCTTTTGACTTGGGGGATGTTGGTGAATCAGACTCAATATGATGACTTCCTAAATTTTATGGTTGAAATGACGGACAAAGCAGATGAAATCTCCATGAAATATTTTAAAGAACAGCAACTTTTAGACGTATCAGTGAAGGATGATGGGTCTTTTGTCACAAGAGCTGATCAGGAAATAGAACGTGAATTGAGAATTATGATTGAAGGAAGGTTCAGAGGGCATAGTATATTGGGTGAAGAAGAAGGAGGACCTATATCTGATACGGATGGCTACCGTTGGATAATTGATCCTATCGACGGAACTCATGGATTTATGACTGGTTTGCCGATATGGGCCACATTGATTGCTTTAGAGTATAAAGGAAATATACAAGTTTGTATGATATCGGCCCCAGCGTTGTCTAGTCGTTGGTGGGCGGGAGATAAATTCGGAGCTTATAAATATTTTGCCGGTGAGAGCTTCAGGATTTCGGTATCCAGTATCGACCAGATTGATAAGGCCCAATTGGTCTATACAGGAGTTACTCCTTGTGAGAATCGCTGGCATAGGTTTCCAGAATTACTGACCCAAGTATGGAGAGAGAGGGGGGTAGGAGATTTCTGGGGGCATTGTCTGGTTGCTGAAGGGGCGGCAGAAATAATGCTGGACCCTATAGTGAATGTTTGGGATGTTGCTGCTCTACATCTCTTGGTTGTTGAGTCAGGCGGCGTAATGACGGACGATACTGGCATGTCCAGCTATGCAGCGGGATACGCTATCAGTTCAAACAAAGAGCTTCACCAGACTTTGTTGAGTGTTTTAAATAATTAGAGAAAAAGAATTTCGAAGGTTAGTCTTTGAAGTAGCTTTGCCCTGTCATTAATTCGTTTGGCTGTACGATGGACTCTGGGGTGTTGCCTTCAACTACTCTCCCTGCGTTGTAGGTGGCAAATGCTCTGCTTTTCTCCCATGCTTCCTGTGTCCATCCCGCAAGGTGAGGAGTAACCAGCACATTGTCCATTTCGAGCAATGGATTATCTTTAATAGCCGGTTCAACTTCGAGAACGTCGACTCCGGCAGCCATGATTTTATTTGATTCCATGGCTCTTATGAGTGCGGCTTCATCAACCACCGGTCCTCGGCATGCGTTGATTAGAACGGCTGTAGGTTTCATCATTTCGAATTCTTGGTCGCTGATCATTCCTCGCGTTTGATCATTCAGTGGTACGTGAAGGGTTATGATATCTGCAGTTTTTAGTAATTCTTCCCGTGACACTTTCTTCAGTCCGAGTCTTTGAACCATATCAGGATCCGGCTCTACTACATCGTCATATATAATGTTACAGTCCCAACCCTGCAGTCTTTTAGCGACTCTTGAACCGATTCTGCCAAGACCAATTATCCCAACTGTTTTCCCTTCAATTTCGAAAGCCTGAGGCATCCATTTACTTCTTATTTCTCCCATCCATTCCCTTTCTTTAACTCTTTCGAATTGTAATTGAAATTTACGAAATACACTTACCATCAACGTGATGGTGTGCTCCGCCACAGACACAGCATTTCCCCCACCGTTATTGGAAACATCTATTCCCAATTCACCTAGTCCCACCTTGTCAAGTTGATTGGTTCCGGCACTTGTAGATTGAATTAATCTTAGGTTGGGGCATTTTGAGGCAAGTTCCACGCTAAACGGGATTTCCCCTCCTAATATCACTACAGTTGTCTCCGATAAAGCTTCGGCTGCTGCGGACGTTGGGGTATTGGAATCAATCCATTCTATAACGATGCCTTCTGGGGAAGTTTCGTTCAGTATGTTTAGTCCTTCGTCGTTTGGGTTCCAAAATACTACTGAGCCTGACATTGTTTTTCTCCATTTGTTTAAGATGGCTTGATTATAGTGCTCATCGAATTAAGGCTCAAGCCTTCAGCTAAGCATAGGCATATAATGTCATTGGGAGATGGTGACTAAGGTGTATCCTTCAGCTTTGAGTAAAATAAGAATTCTTGATTTAACGCATTTGGTCGCAGGTCCTTATTGCACAAAATTATTAGCTGATTTTGGTGCTGAAGTTATTAAGGTTGAGCGCGCGGAGGGAGGAGATAAGGCCCGCTATTTGCCACCATTCAAAGATAATTTGCAAGGGCCTGAACATAGCCTCCTATTTCAATATCTCAATACAAATAAAAAAAGTGTGACCCTAGATCTAAAATCAAAAGTAGGCAAAAAGGCATTTTTTGATCTTGTAGACCACTGCGATCTGTTGGTAGAGAATTTCAAACCAGGTACCTTACAGCGTCTCGGGATTGATAGGAATACGCTTCTACAAAAGAATAATGACTTAGTTATAGTTTCCATAAGTAACTTTGGACAATTTGGACCATATAGAGATTACGGTGCCAACGACCTCATACATTACGCTTTAAGCGGTCTTATGTTTGTGTTTGGTTCGACTGACAGAGAACCACTTAAGCACGCATTTAGGCAGGCACAGTTTAAAGCAGGCACAAACGCGGCTTCTGCGTCGTTGCTAGGCATTCTTGGGGTCAAATATGGTTTGGGGGGACAATCGATAGATGTATCGATACATGAGAGTATGGCTTCGGCAGTAAGAGATACTACAACTAGCTTCGCTGCCACGGGAGTGGTCCCCACACGTCAAGGTCCAATGAAAGGTGAGATCCCAAGAGCTCCAATTAGAGCGAAAGATGGCTATGTAGTACCTATTAATTTCGGTTCAGCTGATTGGTCTAAAACTGCTGACTTATTGGAGAATCCTGAGTTGTTGGATGAGCGCTTTTCTAGTAATAAGTCGAGGCGTTTGCATTCTCAGGATTTCGAAAAGCTAGTTCGTGAGTCTTTTAGCAAGAAAAACAAATACGATCTTTTTTATGAGGCCCATAGTCATAGAGAACTGGTTTATGGTGTTGTACAAGATGTTTCTGAATTGTTGAATAATCCTCAATATGAATATGATCAATATTTCGAGGGTATCAACCACCCAATTACTGGGAATGTTCTATTTCCAGGGAGTCCTTTTAAGTTATCAGAAACTCCTCGAAAAAAAACGGTTCCGGCTCCGTTGCTTGGTCAAGATAACCTACAAGTATTTCAAGAGTTAACAACACTGACTAAAAATGAAATTGATTCTATATGCGAATCAATCACATGATGCAAAGGAGAAAAATATTAGAAGGCCTGCGGGTGGTTGAATTAGGACAACTAATTGCTGTCCCGTACGCCACAAAACTCTTGTCGGACATGGGGGCTGAAGTTATTAGGATTGAGTCGGCGAATCGCCCAGATATATATAGGCTGTCTGACTTTTATGATGATCGGGTTGATGGTGAGTATTGGAATCGTGCTATCAACTTTAATGAACAGAACAGGAATAAAATGAGTCTTTGCGTTGAACTGGATGAGGGCTTGGGAGACGCTGCTTTAAAAGAGCTACTGTCCATTTCCGATGTGTTCGCGTCCAATTTCACCCCACGGGTGATGAAGAAGTATGGATTGGAATATGATGATTTAAGGAAAATAAAGCCAGACATCATAGTCGTATCATCAACAGGTTATGGACATTCGGGGCCATGGTCGAGTTTCGGGGCAATTGGATTTGGTACAGAGGCAGCCTCCGGACTCTCGTCTACTACTGGATACAAAGGTGGGGGACCCTCTCAACCAGAAATACCTTATCCAGATTATACTGCGGCAGAACATACAGTTTTCGGTATTTTGTCTGCTCTGATCTACAGACAGGAAACTGGTCGGGGTCAATTCATTAGTGTTTCTCAAGCTGAAACTGTCACATCTACCATTCCTGAATCAGTATTGAGTTATACAGCCAATCAAGTGAAAGTTGAGCCAATCGGTAATGACCATTACGAGATTCCTTTGCACGGTTGTTTTCGATGTAAAGGAGAGGATGATTGGATCACCATCGTAGCTGACTCAGATCTTGAATGGAGAAACTTAATGGAAATTTTATTTCCTGATTCTGATGATCGTAAATTTGAAAACTATGAACAACGGAAATTAAACAGGGACGAATTGCATAGGATTGTTAGTGCCGAGACTATTAAACATGACAAAGTATCATTAATGAAAACCTTACAGGACCACGGAGTTAGGGCAGGTGCTGTCTTAAATGGTGAAGAATTGCTTTTCAACGAGCATCTAAAAAGCCGAAACTTTTTTGAAATTGTTAATCATGACTTAACAACTGGCATCCCTCCGTTGCCTTATCCCAGTAGACCTTGGAAAATAAAATCTACTGTAGGCATCGATTCAGATCCGCCTCCGACTTTAGGCCAAGACAATCATTTTATATCGACTAAATTGCTTGGTCAGAGTACAGAACACTACGAGTATATGTCTGAAAATAAGATATTCTCCAGTAAATTAGAGATACCTGTTAGAGAAATCGAGGTCAGCAGAGATCAAAAATATTCGGAGGGAACTATTTATAAATATGACCCGAATTTTGAGAATCGTATCAAGGACCAATTTGTGACAGGCAATGATGAACAATAACTTGCAGATAACAATTGATGGCCCTGCTGCAACGGGGAAGACAACAGTAGGTAAAATAGTTGCTGACCAAATAGGGTGGAGATTTTTGGATACGGGTCTCATGTACAGGGCCGGGACTAAAGTGCTGTTGGAGTCAAATGTTGATTTGAAAAATGAAGATGCTATGGTGGAGATTATAAGAAATTCTCATATACGGCTAGAGTATACGAACAAAGGAACACGTATTTTTGTAGCGGATTCAGATGTTACCGAATCATTGCGTGATGATGAAGTGGAGTTAAAAGTGTCTCTAGTATCCAAAGTCTTAGAAATTAGGGACCTTATGGTGCTGAATCAAAGACAAATAGCTAAATCTGGACCTATCGTGATGGTTGGCAGAGATATTGGTTCTGTGGTGTTGCCGAATGCTAGTAAGAAGATATATCTCGACGCGTCCGCTAAAACAAGAGCATTGCGTAGGTTTAAAGATACAAATAATAAAACTGTCGACGATGTGATCAGAAATATAATGGCAAGAGATAAAATAGATTCAGAAAGAAGTCATGCTCCCTTACGTATCCCCAGTGGAGCCTATAAGATTGATACCGATGATATGACAATTGATCAAGTTGTTACTGAGATTACAAAATACATAAGTAAGTGACATGTCTTTTCTATACCAGACTTGCAATTTTTTACAGAAGGGTACATTAAAAATGTTTTGTGACTTCGAAGTTACGGGCAAAGAAAATGTTCCACCTTTTGGACCACTGGTTGTTGTTTCCAATCACATGAGTTATATCGATCCTTCTATTCTTTCGGTGAGTATAAATCGTAGACTAACTTTTTTAGCAAAAGACACGTTGTTCAAAGGGTTTTTTTTATCCGGGCTTTTGCGAAGT
The DNA here is from genome assembly GCA_964435605.1 of uncultured Dehalococcoidia bacterium. Classification (GTDB taxonomy): domain Bacteria; phylum Chloroflexota; class Dehalococcoidia; order Lucifugimonadales; family UBA826. The sequence continues at coordinate 2,393 of CAYTAN010000021.1, read as the reverse complement.
TACGGAGCCTACCCGATTAGTCGGGCCAGGTTGGATATAAAAACTTTGAGATGGATAAAAGATTACATTTCCAAAGATGGAACATTGGCAATTTTTCCGGAAGGTACTAGAAACAACGGGACTATGATTCCAGGAAAAAATGGAACGGCACGGATAATAAATATGACCGGAGCTACCATTTTACCTGTAGGGATTACAGGAACGGGGGATTTGCAGAATTTGTTCAGGGTAATAAATCCAACCGGTAAAATCAGAGTTAATATTGGAGCTCCTTTTTCGCTTCCATTATTGGAGGGGAATCTTGATAAACATCTTTTAAAATCTATGACGGATATGATTATGGATAGAATAGCAATATTACTTCCCGAGGAATATAGAGGTGTATATGGTCAACAACTCAGCGGAACGACCAACCGTTCACATGAGTGACTTGTAATGTGTGGAATTATTGGATACACCGGGCAAAGTGCTGCTAGTCGCATCATATTAGGAGCTCTTTCTGATCTTGAATATCGTGGCTATGATAGTTCAGGGATGGCACTTTTATCTAAAGACGGTAAGTTGAACAGGTATAGAGCGGCCGGGAAATTAAAGAATCTCAAAAATTTAGAAGGGGTCCGGCATGTTACGGGTACCATCGGAATTGGACATACACGTTGGGCTACCCATGGAGCGCCAATAGAGAGTAACGCCCATCCTCATCACGATTGTGATACAAAAGTCGGCGTGGTACATAACGGAATAGTTGAGAATTTCGCAGATCTAAAAAATATGTTGACTAAAGACGGTCATATATTTGAGTCAGATACAGATGCTGAAGTAATTCCACATCTTATAGAGGCCAAGATGAGTGAAGGGGTACCGTTACAAGAATCTGTGGCTTTCGTGGCTAAGTCTCTTGAGGGATCCAACGCCGTGGTTGTTTTACATCAGGATTATCCTGATCAGATTGTTGCTTTTAGATCCGGACATTCTGGAGGATTGGTTGTTGGCTACGGAGATGATGGAATGTTTATATCAAGTGACGTTGTAGCTTTGAACCGACATACCACACGGGTGAGTTATTTAGACACAGATGAAATTGCTATCATCACTCCTGAAGAAGTTTCATACATGGATTTTGACCAAACTCACCTTACAAAGGAAATAGAAAGTGTAGATGGAGATACTGACGAAGTGACTCGGGGTGAGTATAAGCATTACATGCTTAAGGAAATATTTGATCAACCTCAATCCATTAGAAGGATAATTTTTGAAAAAACCAATAATTCTCAAGGTGGCCTAAGTTCCATAAATCCAGTCTTGTCTTCAGATGAAGTCGCCAGAATAGAAAGAGTTGTTCTACTTGGTATGGGCACCAGTTATAACGCAGCTATGATCGGGGGAAGGTTTTTTGAGAGTTTGGCAAAAATACCTGCAGAAACTGACAATTCCTCGGAATTTCGATACAGAGACCCATTAATAGACCACAATACTTTAGTGCTTTCTATTAGTCAGTCTGGTGAGACTGCAGACACATTGGCAGCGATGGAGACTGCCAAACTGAAGGACAGTTTCCAGATTGCTATTTGTAACCGTGTGGGGACCCAAGCTACTAGAATGGCAGATGTGTCCCTACTCATCGATGCCGGCCAAGAGATTGGGGTTGCGGCAACAAAGACGTTTACTAACACCCTGGTAGGTTTATATTTGCTGGCGGTTTCAATCGGGCATCAAAAACGTGTTTTGAGTGATGGGCAAGTAGACCTCCTGATTAAAGAAGTTAATCAACTCCCCTCTGTTGTGCAAAAAATGCTAAATGAACAGCAACCATACATTGAAATAGCTGAAAAATTTCACACTTATGAAAACTTTTTGTATTTGGGTAGGGGCTTGAATTACCCGATAGCTATGGAAGGAGCACTTAAATTAAAGGAAATAAGTTATATTCATGCTGAGGGATATCCGGCTGGGGAAATGAAGCATGGCCCGATATCATTAATAGATGAAAAAATGCCGGTCGTTGCATTGATCCCTAAAGACACCATGCATTCCAAGATGTTGAGTAATATCAATGAGGCCAAAGCTAGGAATGGTATTGTCATTGCGGTGGCCACAGATGAGGATAGTTCTATTGATAGTAAGGCGGATTATGTTCTCAGGGTACCGGAAGTAACAGAATTACTTATACCAGTTGTGAATTCAATACCATTGCAGTTGCTTGCGTATCATATAGCTTTGAGGCGTGGATGTAGTGTTGATCAACCTAGGAACTTAGCGAAGTCGGTCACGGTGGAGTAATCTATAACAGTCAATGATTTTAATGATGATGATTTTTATAAAAAATTGATCACAAAACTAAACAATTAATGGTTAATTTAAATGCAGGAATTATTTAGAGAAAAATTCAATGG
>CAYTAN010000020.1:0-9836 GCA_964435605.1 uncultured Dehalococcoidia bacterium | reverse complement strand
CAAATTCTAACCCGTTGAACCCAAAAGCTCCGTCACCAGTGAATGCAACAACTCTTTTATCTGGATTTGCTATTTTTGCTGCTAGTGCTGTCGGGATAGCTTGTCCGAGCATCCCCGAACTTCCGAGGTAATGCCATGATCTTGGTGAGTTGGCCTCGTGGTAAGCTCGCCCGAAGTGGCAAAAATCCCCCCCATCAAAAACCAGGATGTCGCTGTCATTTAAAGAACTACCTACTATCTTATGGACGAGAGATGCATGCATGGGTGATTTTATTTCAGAAAGTTCACCGAGTTCTAATAGTTGGTTTCTTTGTTCTAATCTCAATTCGTCCAACCATTCCGTTTCGGCCCAGTCAAATTTCATGGCTTCGTTTGCAAGCTGATAACTTACGTGTTCGACACTTCCGGCTATACCAATGTCCACAGCTCTGTTCCGAGCAATTACCGATCCGTCGGGGTCTATCTGGATCACTTTTGCGTCCTCGGCTATGGTAGGTGACATTGCATATCCGACAATCAGGTCTTGTTTTTTCCCCAGTAGAATGACTAGATCCGCTTGTTGGATCTTTCTTGCAGCTTTGTTTAACCCTATGTCAAAAAAACCAAAGCAGTATTTGTGTGAGTCCTCTATCAATCCCCTAGCATTGCCCTCTGTCATAATCGGAATCTTCGTGGTTTCAACGAGTTTCTTAAAGGCTGAACCGTCTTCAGCATATGATCCTCCGTTTCCCACGAGTATTAAAGGTCGGTTGGCGGATCGCATGAGAGCGATAGCTTTCTCTATCGTTTCGTTGTCAATTTGAGAAGAGTCTGCTGCTCTATTTCGAAGCGGGTCATGGTAGTTAATCGCCTCCGAAGGAACGGACATTTCTTGAATGTCTACAGGTATTGTCAGATGTACAGGGCCTCTTCGGCCCGTGAATGCCACTCTGATTGCGTGCGAAATCATGTCTGGGATTCTCAAAGGATTTGTTACCATCCAGCTGCCTTTCGTTACTGGTTTGGTCATTCCAATTTGATCAATTTCTTGCATAGCACCCCTGCCAAGCTCTGCCAGTTCTGCGCAACCGCTTATTGATAAGATCGGCGATTCGGAATGAATGGCATTAGCCAGTCCGGGTATAGCGTTTGCTAGGCCCGGGGTAGTGTAAAGTGATACTCCCAGTTTATTGGTTACTCTTCCCCAAGCGTCCGCCATGTGCACTGCTGCCTGCTCATGGCGAGTATCCCAAATTTTGAAATCTCTGCTTCCCATGTCATCTAGAGTAGGCAACACATGATCCCCGGCTAGGGTGAATATGTTTTCGACGCCTTCCGCCATCAAAGAACGAGATATTATTTCGCTACCAGTTATCGGTTCGTTACTAGCCATTTTTTATTCTCACTATTTAGAGTTGGAACTGTTCTTCAGTATGTACACAACTGTATCAAAATATGGAACTTTAGACCTTTTGGTATAGCTACTAGCATATTCTTGTGAGCGTGTTATGCCCATGATACAATTCAGATTGGTAAAAAATCATCTATTTAGTTAGGAAATATATTGTCAGAGCGAAATCGCGAATACGAATTATTAATGGCTTTGTCACCCGTAGCATCTGATTCTGAGGCTACGGACTTAGTCGACAACATACTAGGTTACGTCACCGATAACGGTGGAGAGCTGGTGGAACGTGAAAGCCTAGGAGTTAAGCGGCTATCGTTCCCGATCAATGATTACAGAGAAGGAAATTACGTGAGGGCAGTTCTTAATATGGCTGCCGGCGATGTTCGAGGTTTCGAGAGGACTTTGAACGCTAACGAAGACATCCTTGTCCACATGGTTTCACGTATTTGATCGTTAGGTAAAGGTGAATAAGAGGGTGGATGTAATATGACCATGAACAAAATTCTTATCATAGGCAATCTGGGCTCCGACCCGGAGATGCGGTATACGCCAAGTGGCAGCTCGGTAACATCTTTTACTGTTGCGACGAATAGGAGATATAGAACTTCTGATGGTGAGAATAGAGAGGAAACTGAATGGTTTAGGATTAGTGCATGGAATAGACTAGCCGAGACCTGTAATCAGTATTTGCAACGAGGCAGTAAAGTATATGTTGAGGGCCGTCTAACTAGCCGAACGTATGTAGGAAACGATGGTCAAACTAGGGTTTCTTTAGATGTTAATGCTTCGGAAGTAAGGTTTATAGACAGTAGAAATGCTTCGTCGTCGGGCCCAAGTTCAGCTGGTTCTGATTCAAATTTTTCACAGCAGCCAGGATCTTTCGGTGAAGAGGAAACTTCAGAAGTGGAAGATGATTTGCCTTGGTAGAAAACATAAAATAAAACGATATAAATAATTGAAGACGGTGAGATAATATGACAACTCAAACAGATCGGCCACAGCGACGATCCAGGCCTAGGTTTTATTCTAGAAGGAAATTCTGTCAGCCATGTGTTGATAAAAAACGCGACTTTGATTATAAAGATGTGGAGTACCTGAAAAAATTCTTGTCTGATCGGTTTATGATTGAGGCTCGAAGAAAGACGGGTATGTGTGCGAAATGCCAGAGATCGTTTGCAAGAGCGGTGAAAAAAGCGAGGCAGCTTTCGTTGGTTCCATTTTCTCCAGCTCATCGCGGCGCAATGCCTATTAATTACAGAAGGTAAAAAATTCTTCTGACGAGAGGTTTGTACAAAAATCGAGCCTCTCGGTTGGGCCTAATTTGATTAATATGGATGGTCACCTTGCCTGAAGCTACCTCTACAAACAAAGATTCTATACATATTGATCGGCGAAGGGCGGTTGTCCAGCAGCCGAGATTCAGACTCCGCCAAAAAATAACATTTATTACTTTGGCGTTGTCTATTGCAGCCATCCTGGGAATTTTTATAGTTGGTTACATAATTGCCTTTGTTCTGCCCCCACGCGAACTAGTTGTTAGGGTGAATGATGTTGAATATCATAGGGGTGATTTGGTCGAACTAGTAAGAATAAATCAAAAAACGGCTGAATTTTTTGGTGGTACCTTTGATGCGAGTTCTTCCGTTTTTGAATCCCTTCAGATGATAGTTGAAAATGAAATCATACTGCAGTCAGCCCCATCGCACGGAATAACTGTTTCAGAGGCAGAGGTTGATGCACAGATAGATTCTGTTATGAGACCATCCTCAAATTTTGAATCTGGTAAAAGTGATGAGCAAATCGCTCGGGAAACACGAGAGCGGTATTCATCTTATCTTAATACTATTCAAATAGACGAGAGTACACATAGAGACATAGTGCGTAGAACTATGGCGAGAGAAAGATTCAGACAATACATCGGGGACTCCGTCCCTTTTGTAGCGGAACAAGTTAGAGTGCACAGACTGATAATGCCCGCCTTGGGGGAAATAGACATTATGAAAGTCAAATTTGAAGATGCAACAAGAGATGCAAAGACACCCCAGGACTTGGCCGTTGCATATAGCAAGGTGGTTAGAGAATTTTCAAGTGACACTCCTGCGACACTACGCCGAGGTGGTGATCTTGGTTGGATCGCTGAGGGCGTAATACCTGAATATGAAAGGGATTTTTTCTATTTGGAGCCTGGAGAAATTAGTGAGCCAGTTAAAAACAAAGAAAATGCGAACCAAGCCATATTTTTCATGATATCTGAGCGACATATGGCCCAGGAATTGTCGGCAGGAGTTAGAGATGAACTCAAGACAAGGGCTTTACAGGAATGGGTAAACAAGGAACGAAAAAACTATGAAGTTTACGCTGTATTCAATTCAGATATTTATTCATGGATATTCAAACAACTGAGACTTAGTTCTACAGCTCCCACTCCTACACCTGATCCGTTTCAGTCAATGCTCAATCCTCAGTAGGAGAATGTATGTCTAAGCCTATCCAGATTGGGTTACTCGGTGCTGGCGTAGTTGGAAGTGGTGTAATAAAAATATTGCGGGAGAAAGAATCCGAGATTGAACGTCAAGTTGGTGCTAAAGTTATTGTGTCGGGCGCTCTGGTTAATGATAAATCCAAGGAGAGAGATTTTAGTTTTACTGAGGATTTCTTTGTTGACTCAGCAACAGAAATAATTGGTAATCCTGAACTCGATATAGTTGTGGAATTGATGGGAGGGGAAGAGCCAGCGTATGGTTACATCAAGAACTCTTTGCAGCAAGGAAAGCATGTTGTAACTGCTAATAAGGAAGTGATGGCGAAATATTGCCAAGAAATTCTCTCCTTAGCAAAAGCTAATGACGTTAGGGTGATGTTTGAGAGCAGCGTTGGGGGTGGAACACCTGTAATTTCTCCTCTCATAAGAGATTTACTCGCTAATGATATTCATTCGATCCGGGCCATTATTAATGGAACAACTAATTACATTCTTACAAGGATGGCGAGTGAATACGTGGATTATTCGGCCGTTTTACATGATGCTCAAGATTTAGGATATGCTGAGTCTGATCCTACAAATGACGTAGAGGGAATAGATGCAGCATATAAACTTGCTATCTTGTCCACCCTTGGGTTCCGTTGTGAAGTCAAGGACACTGACGTTTATAGAGAGGGGATAACAAAATTATCCGCTTCGGATTTCGTTTACGCAGATGAACTGGGATTCAATATAAAACTTTTGGCGATGGCTGATAGAAACGGTAATAAAATTCAAGCAAGAGTCCATCCTGTTCTGATAGAGAAAAATGACATGCTGGCCAAGGTAGACGGTGTTCTTAACGCCGTGGAAATTGACACAGACTTGGTTAGCAAAGTTCTTTTTCATGGACCGGGAGCTGGGTCTCTTCCTACTGGCAGCGCGGTTGTGGCTGATGTAGTAAATATTAGTCGCAGCATAGTTGCGGGTATGTCTATTCCTGACCCGGTAACTTTAACAAATAACTACGAAATAGCGTCCATGAATGAGCTAAATTGTCAGTATTACATAAGACTCAATGCCAAAGATCAGCCTGGCGTGTTAGCCCAGATCTCCGCTGTGCTTGGAGGAAATGGCATTAGTATTTCTTCTTTCATTCAGAAAGATTCTGGTAATAGTTCTGGAAATGCTGAATTGGTAATTATGACTCATTTATCAAATGAAAAGTCTATCCAAAACGCATTGTTAGAAATAGATAAACTCTCCGTTGTGAATGAAGTTTCAAATACTCTCAGAGTTTTAGATTAGCTAAGGAGTTTTTCATGTCTGAATTAATGTTTTATACATGGGGTAAATGAAGTAACTGCAAAAAAGTAAAGGCGTCGCTTTTACAGGCTGGGCTGGAATTTTCTGAAAGAGATTTTTTTTCGACACCCTTCAATATAAATGAATTATCTGATTTGTTACAGGGCAAAGATGTCTCTCATTATTTTTCATGGAGAAGCCCGTCATTTAAAAAGTTGGGTCAGGATAAGGACAGTCTTAATGAAGAAGATATGATTGAATTGATGCTGGCCGAACCGCGTCTAATCAAAAGACCCCTTATACGTGTAAATGATCATTTAGTGATAGGCAGTGATAAATCAGCCCTGTCTGATCTTATTCAATCGATATAGGCTCGATCTATTTATAAATCGATTTTTTAAATTGAGGTAGTCACATGATTGATCTTCGTAAGAAACATGCTTTGGTTACTGGAGGTGGGAGCGGCATAGGGCGTGGTATTTGTAATGTGCTGGCTATGGCTGGTGCTGATGTCACTGTTGCTGATATAAATTTGAACAGTGCAAATGAAACTTCTGAGAACCTGATCGGTCAGGGTAAGTTTGGATTCGAAAAAGTGGATGTCACTTCCAGAGCATCTGCTGTTGATCTATTTGAGCGCGTTCTAGCATCGTCTCCTCGAGTGGACATATTAGTTAATAATGCAGGTGTCATTGGAGCAAGAGATTGGTGGTCGCGTGAGGAGCCTAATGATGATGACTGGGATGCCGTTTTTGCTGTAAATGTTAAAGGTATCGCAACTGTTACTGATGTAGTATCTCAACACATGATTGCCAATAATTATGGCAAGATCGTGAATATTGCATCGATAGCTGCGCGCCAAGGTGGTGCTGAGAACCCTCCGTACAGCGCGTCTAAGGCGGCTGTCGTGAGCCTAACTCAATCTATGGCACTCAAATTAGCTAAGAGTGGGATTAACGTAAATGCCGTTTGTCCAGGCTTGTTGTGGACACCGATGTGGGAAGCGATTGCAGAAAAACGTTCCAGGTATGGCGGGAATGGATTAGAAGTAGGTGAATTGTCAGGTCGTCAGTTGTTTGAGAAGGCAGTTGAATCTTGGATTCCTATGCAGAGAGAACAAACACCAAAAGATATTGGAAATCTCGTGGCATTCTTGGTGAGTGAGCTATCTATTAATATCACTGGCCAGTCCATAAATGTAGATGGTGGGCGTTTCACTAATTAATTTTTTTCTTTATAAATAGAAATGGGAAAATAGCTAGAATGCATACCGCAGCGGCTATCAGAAAAAAATTACTGAATAATTCTGTTCCCGCTGACAATAGTTCCTGTTCAAAATTTTGTGTACGTTGGAGAAAATTCGTAGAACTCTCGTCAGATAGAGGAATCGGAAGAGATATTCCAGATGCAAGGTTTTGAAACCGACCTGCCCCCCAGGCTGACAATCCTGCTATTCCCATCGTCATACCAAGAAACCTTGATGCTGTTATGATTCCAGCTGCTGAACCCCTTAATTCTTTGCGTGAGTTATCTATCGCGGCCACAGTTATAGGGGCTATGAGAATGCCGAAAACAATTCCGCAAGTGATTAGCAGTACTGACATGTTTGGGTCAGAAATTGAGCTATCCCAACGACTCATCAAGAATAATGAGAAGGCACCAACTAATAGGGATGGAATACAAAAAAATCTCAATTCATATTTTGTTGACAGATATCCTCCTAAAATCGCACTGGGCACAATAGCGATAGTTAGGCGAGTCAGCATTAGTCCACCTTTCAATGAATCTCCAGAAAGTACTGTGTTAGCCATGAGGGGTATTGTAACCATCACGATAATAAGCGAAGTGCCATATAGGAAATGGATAAGATTAGCGGCCACGAATGCGCGATTTTTAAATATTTCTAAAGGGATAATAGAGTGCTTAATTTTTTTACTTTTGAAGTAAAATAAAAGAAAAGGTATTGTGCCGATTAGTGCCCATATCAAAAACATAATGTTGGAATTTGATATCTTAGAGAAAGCATATGTTATGGATATGATTCCAATCGAGACCAAAATTGCGCCAGTCAAATCTAGTTTTTCTTTTAGTAAGGAAGTTTTGTTAGGGACAGTTAGATAGACGAAAACAACAATAATGAGACCGATAGGTACGTTCAACCAAAATATGGCTTTCCAATGCCATACACTGTCTATTACTGCACCCCAAATTGGCCCGACAACAGCTCCTGTTTCTGCTGATGCCCCAATGATACCGTAGGGTATACCTCGATCATCCGCCGAGAATATGTCGCCTACGATGGCAATGGATATTGGAATTAAAGCGCCAGCGCCAATAGCTTGAAATATTCTAGTTGCTATCACCCATTCAATGGTTCCAGTCCAATGAGCGAAATTCGATACAATCACTGATTCATTATCTGAAGAGCCAATTTGTCCAAAATTTAGATTTGTTATCCCAGTGCCAATCGATCCAACCATAAATAGAGTGATGGCAATTAAGTAAATATTTCTCCTGTTGAACATATCGGATAAGCGGCCAGATATAGGCATTATAGTGACATAGCCTAATAAATAACCTGTTATGGTCCAGGCCGCTTTGTCTATGTCTGTTACGTTGAGTGATAAGTCTTTCATAATTTCAGGTAGTACTGTAACTACAACAGTTTGATCGTCTGCGGCGAAGAAAATTCCGAGTGAAAGAGAAAGTAAAGCTAAGGAACGATTCTTTCTAAAAGTCTGATACATTGCTGCGCTTAATCGTGTTCAGGCAATTTTATATGAGGCGGCGTGTTATGTTCATAAATGGTCAGTTTCCGAATGATATCAAATGAATCTGAGGGTTGAATGCGCCCATACATATTGACCATATCAAGGTAATTTGATGTTCTGTTTATTAATAATGTCATCGAGATTTGCTCATCGACTGTAATTCCAACGAATGGGGCCAATGACTTAGCAGATATTTCCCCATGTATTTCATATTGTTTTTCTGTGGACTCTGCGCCTATAGAAGGACTATCTATTTCAGATAACAGCGACTTTATTCCTGTCTCAGGGTCAAAGTAAGCCAGTGGGTTTAGGGACTGCTCCATTTTCTCCCATTTTTCGGTTAAAGGATTCTGAATGTAGGAAATTTGGTCCTTGGAAACCACTCGTGTTTGAAAAGGGAGGGACCCCAGTAAAAGTTTCGCTTCAATATCCATAGAATCTGGACTCTCAATTTTACCTTCAGCGGTCACAAGTAGGAGATCTCCCAACCAGGTACCAATTCCACCTTCATGTTCCAATGTAAAAGAAAAAGAATCTACTTTGGACATCATCATCGCGGATTTTTCTAATATTGCTTCGACATTAATTGGTGTGCTCGTGGGAATGATAGTTGATGTGTTATCTATTGAAGTGAGAGACTCTTTATCTACGGTGCCGACGCATCCGCAAATTATTGCGATGAAAATCGGACAGACAAATAAATGTTTGGTAAATAGGATTTTTGAAATATTGACTTTACTCATTGAGGGTAGGGGTTATGGGGCTTTGCTAAATTAAAAAAGGCTCCCGTCCAGGGAGCCTTTTTTATTGATTGCAAGTTGTGTATGTCAGCCTCTAATTCTTGCAATACCTATTGCGCTACCAAGCATGAGTACAAGGCCCAGGAGCGCTCCATATTTCATGAACTTCCCGAGAATAGGTTCTCCTACACTCGGTAGTCCCAATCCAAATATGCTTTCTTCGCTAGCGGTTTCTTCAACAGCGCTTTCGCCGGCTGCCGCTGTATATGAAGCGTCACCAGCATTTATTTCGATGGATGCCATGTCCTGGCCAGTAGCATATATGTCTGAAGAGCCATGGCCGATATTCACGTCACCATTTCTGGCTACTCCAAGTGTTGCTGCGGCTAGATCTATCCAGAGGTCAGCGAGTTCCTTGGTGTCTTGAGCAGAAGCCTGAGTTGCGTTGTCTTTTACTGACTCAGCCCATGCGCTGATGTTATTCGCTGCTGTAACCACCGAGCTTGACCCTGAAGTTACCTTCGGGAAGCTTGATGAGTTAGCAGCCTCAGCCAACCCGGCATGGCCGGCAATTTCTGCAGCCAGTGCCTGTATTGATGGGATAGCGTCGATGATTGCGGTTAGGTCCCCAGCGGCGGCACTTACGTCTGAAGCCGCCTTTGCCGCGGCAGCATTTGCTATCGCAGCATCTAGGATTTCATTTAGACTGGATGCTTTTGTGATCACACTGTTAATCTCACTGGATGAGCTGACAGTGATTCCACCTCCATAAAGGATGTTCCCATCTGAGCTTTCAACTATCCTTACCCTATTGTATTGGCTTAGGAGATTTGATCCGTCATATCCCTCTGAATTACTGTCAAATGTGTGGTTGATGGAACCCGTGCTCTGGATTACTCCGTGCACGATGGCCTGTGTGACAGTAACTATTCCCAAATCCAGAGCTGATGCTCCGTCAGCAGACACAAGGTGCGCTGAGTAAGTGACACCGTCTCCAGGGACTTCAACGCCGTCCACCGTTACGGTGACGGAGTCATTGGTCCCCTGATCGTCTTGCACACTGGCGTGTCCTAGAAGACCGTCTGTGTCTCCGTAGGCTACATTGAATGAAGCCACCGAAGTAATAACTATAATTGCGATTGTTGCTAATAACTTGGTCCTGAACATAGCTA
>CAYTAN010000019.1:0-9963 GCA_964435605.1 uncultured Dehalococcoidia bacterium | reverse complement strand
TGAAGGACAATATAATTCTGAAACACTAGACTCACTAGTGGCCCCGATATCCGTCATTATTTCTCTAATTTTGATAGTCCCTTTCCATTTCCATTTATATCGCAAAGAAAAAGGATTTATATCAGAAGCTCCAGACCTTCCACCATCAGTCCCCAAAAAAGTCACAATGTTGTCCCCAGGAAATGTCTCTGAATTTGTAAAACAACTTGAGTATCACCTTGGCTACTCGGTACACGTACTGAAGTGGGTAGATGAAGGACTAGAAAACCTCGAACCACACCTTGGTAACCCAGAAGCCGCAGCTAACGCAATAAAAATATCAAGAGGCACCCACGTATTTTTACTTCCAGAATCTGGAGGAATCAGATTTTATTCACACGATGGGGAAATATAGCAGAATTTGTGCAGCTCTACCCAGTCCCTTCTTCTAACCAATCACCTCTTTTGACTTCCATAAGTATAAAGTCCTGTCCCCCACGCCTGACGGGTCGGACAGAGCTGAATCCCGCCTTTCTGAATGAAGCTTGTGCTCTATAATTCCATGCTAGTGTGTGAAGATAGATTCTTTCCAAACCAATAACTTCAAATAAATACCTAAGCAGAGTTTTAACAATATCTGTGCCATAACCCTGACCCCAATACTCTTTGTTACCTATCATAATCCCAAGTTCTGATTCTCTGTTCGACATGTTTAGGTCGTAATACATTACGTTGCCAATATGTACTCCATCGAGGGTATCTACAGCCAAACGTTTAGAACGATAACTAGCAAATTGCATTTCTTCTTTTGAATAACGAAGAAAATCTTCATAAGACATCGTTAACGGTCTGGTCGCGTCTAACCTTGACAACTCTGAATCTACCCGCCAGGAGTATTCATCGCTTATGTCCTCTACCCTTTTCTCACGTATATGGACCATGTCGCCTTTCTCATCCACTACAGGAAGTTCTTTTTGGTCATCTCTTGACCATGGAAAGACCTTTTTGAACAATGCTCACCTCATTTCCATAAGTTAATTTAGATTCCAGATCTAATTCTGTGACCCACTCAACGGTGTCAAATTCTTCGTCATGATACGAAAATCTTCCACCGGTAGGTCTCATTAGAAAATAAACCACTTTTTTATTTATGTAACCAGTACACTTTTCATGGTTATCCATAAAAGTGTAAGCAACAACACCCACAAACCTCTCAATCCGAACATCCAACCCAGTCTCTTCAGATACCTCCCTTACGGCAGTTTCTGATATTGTCTCACTCTTCTCTGGTGTACCTTTGGGTAGATTATAAGTGTTTGGATTAAACCTGCCACATATTACTACTTGAAACATATCATTCTCAGTTCTGTACACTATCCCACCGGCCGAAACAGCTGCTCTCGTCGAATAATTGCATTTCATATTTAGCCCTTTGCCATCCAATAGATTGATCCTCAAAATTTCATTGCCCGCAGCAGGTCTCGGTGCTGTACACTCTGTTCCCGAAACGATGCGTGGTCCTTGAACCAATATTATATTGAAGGTATCATAGAACGATGTTAAAACCCTTTAAGTTTGTACAGAGAGACAAACAAGGGAACAGTCGGAACACACTTATGCTTGACACTAAAAGCGCGTGCCCGCCAACTCCCTTGGAAGAAGATAAGTGTAGGCATTCCCTACACGTGAAAAAACTTCCCCGCAGGGTATACACTCACAGACAAGATACACCTCTTTCTGTTGGTGGGCCGTCCCATGACAAGTAAAAGAATCCAAACCGGAACTCAAATCCGACGGGCAATCGCGCGAATCTCCCATGAAATACTAGAACGAAACTCAGGAATTGAACACGTAGTTTTAGTAGGTATGCATTCTCGCGGCGTCCCAATCGCAAGGAGACTCGGCGAAGTTATATCGCAAATCGAGCAATCCCCTATAGCAATCGGGATCCTAGACATAGGCCTATATAGGGACGACTTATCTGAGAACTTCACTCAAAAAATGAGGCCAACTGATATCCCAGTAGATATCAACCATCAGACAGTAATTTTAGTCGATGACGTGCTTTACACCGGCCGTTCAATCAGAGCAGCGATGGATGCCCTAAATGATTTGGGACGACCAAGCCAGATACAGTTAGCCGTTTTAGTAGACCGAGGGCACCGAGAGCTTCCAATACGAGCTGATTACGTAGGTAAAAATGTGCCTACATCGCGCGATGAAGACGTCCGGGTCAGACTCGTTGAAAGTGACGGAGTAGATGAAGTAGTAATCACCAGCTCTTCACTATCAGATTCAGAGGAGGCTTCTAATTATGATTAAAGATTTCCATGTGGAGACAGAAACACGCATCAAAAATCTGTTGGACGTGGATGCTTTAACCACAGATGATATCCAAATGTTACTTGATAATAGCTCCGCTATGCTCGAAGTTCTCACCAGAGATATAAAAAAAGTTCCTGTCCTTCGAGGTAAGACAATAATTACTCTCTTCTATGAATCCAGTACTCGAACGAGAGTATCTTTCGAACAAGCAGGGAAAATCCTCAGTGCTGACGTCATAAATATATCTGCAAACACCAGTAGTGCAAAAAAGGGCGAGTCTTTATTCGACACAGCGCTAACAATCCAGGCGATGAAAGCCGACATAGTCATTATCCGACATCCTCATTCTGGGGCGCCGCACTTTCTCGCACGGCACCTGAACACCAGCATAATCAATGCCGGCGATGGAACACATGCTCACCCTACTCAAACATTGCTAGATTTATTTACGATAAAAAAGCACTTGGGACAAATTGAAAACAAAAAAATTACCATAGTCGGAGATATCCGCTATAGTCGGGTCGCTAGATCAAACATATGGGGACTCATAAAAATGGGGGCAACTGTAACATTATGCGCTCCTAGCACGTTAATACAAAAAGAGTCTTTTAGTCCCGGTTCTATATGTGAACCTCACCCATTTAACAGGGTGGAAATTGAGTCTGACCTTGGAAAAGCCATCAAGGGTGCAGACGTAGTCATGCCCTTAAGGCTTCAAAAAGAAAGACAATCGCACGGACATTTACCCACCTTGAGGGAGTATTCCAGAAGATACGGCATCTCATCCGAAAAAATGCACGCAGCCAACCCACACGCTCTGGTAATGCATCCTGGACCAATGAACGAAGGCGTAGAAATCGATCCAGACGTCGCACATGGCCACCAATCTGTTATAGAAGACCAGGTCACGAATGGAGTCGCAGTACGTATGTCACTTTTACATGCGGTATCTTCTGGAAGTATCAAAACATTGGAGACCTCAAATTGACAAACGAAGTTTTAATCAAAGGTGGATCTGTCATAGATCCTGCCAAAAATTCAAAAAAAACCAGCGACATTCTTATTAAAAACGGGCTGATATCTGATGTCGGGCAAAACCTGGATGTAGAGGCTGGGACTATTACAGTTGATGCAACCAACCTGACTGTTAGTCCTGGTTTTGTCGATCTACATTGCCATCTTAGAGAGCCTGGAGAAGAACACAAAGAAACAATATCAACAGGTACAAAGGCTGCCGCCGCAGGAGGGTTTACCACCGTTTGTGCCATGCCTAATACCGTACCGACTACGGATAACCGGTCGGTAGTAGACTACATAAATTCGAAAGCCTCTCTTGAATCAAAAATAAAGGTGTTTGTCATAGGGGCGGTCACAAAAGGAAGTCTAGGAAAAGAACTGTCAGAAATGGGAGAACTCGCTGAAGCAGGCGTAATAGGATTCAGCGACGACGGTAACCCGGTGCACGATTCTCACATAATGAGACAAGCACTTGAGTATAGTTCTGATCTTGGGTTACCAATTATCAACCATTGTGAAGTCCCTGAACTAGCGTCTGGAGCATCAATGAACGAAGGTTGGGTCTCAAATGTTCTAGGAATCAAAGGAATGCCCAAGAGTGCCGAAGAAGTCATGGTAGCAAGGGATATCTCCTTAGCAAAAATGACTGGTGGCCATATACACATCGCCCATATCAGCACATCTGGCACTTTAGACATCATTCGGAGAGGTAAGTCAATGGGAGTTAATGTTACCTGCGAAGTAACGCCTCATCATTTAACTTTGACCGATGAAATAATTTTAGGCGATGCATACAGAAATCATGAATATTCAGGTATTGATGGATCTGCATACGACACAAGGGCCAAAGTGAACCCTCCGCTTAGAGAAAGCCAAGATACTCTAGATCTGATTGAAGGACTTAAAGACGGAACAATCGACATTATAGCTACAGATCATGCACCGCACAGCTCAGTCGATAAAATCTGTACTTTTGAGGAGGCTGCCTTTGGAATAAGTGTTCTCGAAACCGCTTTTGGATCACTGATGTCATTAGTTCACCATGATCGGATAGAACTGAACACTTTAATTGAAAAGCTCACCATCGCGCCAGCGAAACTTTTGAAAAAGAATCTCGGTTCTTTATCAATTGGATCCCCTGCCAATCTAGCTATATTTGACCCTAATAGAGAATGGACAGTTAACTCGTCAAATTTCGAGTCCAAAGGTAAAAACACTCCGCTTGATTCACAAGTGCTGAAAGGCCAAATACAGAAAACGATTTATGGTGGGGAAACGATTTTTTTAAACAACTGATATTTTGCAATGAGGAATTCTTTGAATAATAACGCTTATCTGGTACTCAATGATGGCACTTTCTACAAAGGCGTACCTTTCGGGTATGAAGGTGATTCATTCGGCGAAGTAGTCTTTAATACCTCAATGACAGGATATCAAGAAATCCTGACTGATCCTTCTTACTCTGGCCAAATTGTGGTACCTACTTATCCTCTGATCGGAAATTATGGAATAAATAACTACAACAATGAGTCTAATGAAATAAGGGTGTCAGGCTTTGTGGTAAGGCAACATTGTGAAGAACCAAGCCATGCTGACAGTAACCAAACTGTAAGTGAATTCATGTCCAGTCAGGAAATATCTGGACTTTGCGAAGTGGATACTCGCGCCATTACTAAGAGAATAAGAACAAACGGGGTAATGATGGGGGCAATTGCTACAGGGATCTCACCTGAAGAAGCTCTGGAGCATCTGCGGTCATTAAAATCCTACGATGAAAATGACTACGTACAAAAAGTATCGTCTCCAAGTACTTACCATTGGGAACACTCAGTACGAAATAAAAAGCCTAAAGCCAAGGAACTAAAAATACTGGTTTCAGACTTTGGACTGAAATATAACATTCTTAGAATACTACGTACGATGGGTTGCGATGTAGAAGTATTCCCTTCCAAATCTACTTCCCAGGACTTGCTTGACAGGAACCCGGATGGAATTCTTCTTTCGCCAGGTCCAGGGGACCCAGAGCTATTGGACTATGCCGTTCAAACTACACAGGGATTACTGGGGAGAGTCCCCTTGATGGGTATTTGCCTGGGAAATCAAGTGCTGGGCCGTGCCGTAGGAGCCAAAACTTACAAGCTTAAGTTCGGACATAGAGGCGGCAATCATCCGGTTAAAGATTTATTGACCAATAAAATCCATATAACTTCTCAAAACCACGGATATTCCATAGATCCAGACACTCTCCCAGACTCTGTAGAGATCACTCATATCAGTATGAACGATCAAACAGTCGAGGGAATAAAGCATAAATCTCTTCCCGCGATGAGCATTCAATACCACTCCGAAGCTTCTCCTGGACCAACAGACAACGAATACATTTTTTCCCGGTTTATAGAAATGATCAGGGAAGGATGATTTCAATAACGATCTATATACAGAAAAACTTAGGAACAATAATTGCAAAACAAACTTGAAAAAGTACTCGTAATAGGATCAGGCCCAATAGTTATAGGCCAAGCTGCTGAATTTGACTACGCAGGCACACAAGCGTGTAAGTCTCTTAGAGAGGAAGGAATTCAAACTATTCTGGTGAATTCAAATCCAGCGACAATAATGACCGATGTAGACGTAGCTGACAGAGTATACATTGAACCACTTACGGTACAGGTTTTGGAGAGAATCATAGAGAAAGAAAAACCAGATGGACTTTTGCCTACATTGGGAGGTCAAACGGGACTAAATCTTGCTGTTGAACTAGCAGAAGCGGGAATTCTAGAGAAATACCGAGTCAAATTATTGGGAAGCAAGGTCGAAACTATCAAGAATGCTGAAGACAGGGAATTATTCAGATCACTTCTCACAAAAATTGGTGAACCTGTCCCATCCAGCATCGTAATAGAAGATTGGGAGGAAGCACAAAAAGCACTAGCCGAAATTGGCCTGCCTATGGTCATAAGACCCGCCTACACCCTTGGTGGTACTGGCGGGGGTATCGCAAACGACGAGTCTACTTTTGAAGAAATAGTTAAATCAGGACTGAAGGCTAGCCCTATCAATCAAGTTTTGATAGAAAAATCCATAGCTGGTTGGAAAGAACTTGAATACGAGGTCATGCGGGACAGTGACGACAACTGCATAACGATCTGTAATATGGAAAACATAGATCCAATGGGAGTTCATACAGGAGACAGTATTGTAGTTGCCCCGAGCCAAACGTTGTCAGACGATGAATATCAGATGCTAAGAGCATCCAGTCTTAAAATTATTAGAGCTCTGGAAATAGAGGGAGGGTGTAACGTCCAATTCGCTTTAGCACCCGGAGATGTGGTGGGAGAAACCTTGCCCGATTCAGGGACTACAGGTCCTAGATATTACGTGATAGAAGTGAATCCTCGCGTGAGTAGAAGTTCTGCCCTCGCAAGTAAAGCGACAGGTTACCCAATAGCTAGAGTGGCAGCAAAGATTGCCATCGGTAAGACTCTGGGTGAAATATCAAATGCTGTAACACAAAAAACTGTCGCAGCATTTGAACCTACTTTGGATTATTGTGTTGTGAAAATACCAAGATGGCCATTTGATAAATTTTCTGCCGGTGATAGAACCTTGGGCACGCAGATGAAAGCTACAGGGGAGGTAATGGCTATTGAGAGAACATTTGAAGCAGCGTTTCAAAAAGCGGTTCGATCCCTTGAAATAACTGGAAGATCCATTTTATGGGAATCTCCGGATTGGTTCGCGGAAGGAAAATCCGTTTTAAGTGGTAGTCCAATCGATGCAAACGACGAAAGACTATGGGCTCTACTTGGCGTATTAAGAAGAAAAGTAAGCCCGGAGGAACTGTCGCGTAGGACAGGAATAGATCCATGGTTCACCAGAGCATTTGCGCGAATTACATCCATGGAAACGCAGTTAAACAGAAATCCCATATCGCCCGATTTAATATTCAAGGCAAAACGATTGGGATTCCCAGATGAACGAATAGCAGAACTTACCAACAAAAGCCAAGCAGATATCAGGAATTTTCGTAAAAATCTCGGCATAACACCTGTTTTTAAAATGGTTGACACCTGTGCAGCGGAATTTGAAGCTCAAACCCCGTATTTCTACAGCACATACGAAGAAGAAAATGAAGCTGCTCCACTACAAGGAACAAAAGCCATCGTTCTAGGAAGCGGACCAATCAGAATAGGCCAAGGGATAGAATTTGACTATTGCTCAGTCCACGCAGCTTGGGCCCTCCAAGAAGAGGGAGTTGGTAGCATTATGATAAATTCCAATCCTGAGACTGTATCCACAGACTTCGATACGAGTGACCGCCTCTATTTCGAGCCACTGGATGAAGAATCCGTCCGAGACATAATAGAAAATGAATGCGGCGATTCCACAAATCCAGAAGATATTCCCACTTCAATCGTTCAATTTGGGGGGCAAACTGCCATAAATCTTTCCCAAATGCTGGAAAGTGAAAGTCTGCCGATTTTAGGATCGACCGCCGAATCTATTGATACAGCTTCTGACCGAGATTTATTTGAGAAATTTTTGTCTGAGGTTGGTATACCTAACCCGCCAGGTTCAGCTGTTCAAAATTTAGAGGAAGCACTTGGTGTAGCTTCTAGGGTTGGATATCCAGTCCTAGTACGTCCCAGTTACGTGCTCGGTGGCCGAGCAATGGAGATTGTTCATAATGAAGAGGAACTTTCGCGTTATATGAATAGCGCACTTTATGCAAGTGATGGCAGAAAAGTTCTCGTCGACAAATATTTTCAAGGTCGTGAAGTAGAAGTAGACGCCATCTGTGATGGAGAAAATATTCTTATCCCGGGAATAATGGAACATGTTGAAAGAGCCGGGGTGCACAGTGGTGACTCTATGGCAATATACCCAGCGCTCACACTGTCCAAAGAAGAAATTAATACAATAGTTGACTACACGGAGAGGATAGGAAAATCCCTTGGAGTCAAAGGACTCATGAACATCCAATACGTGGTGACGGGAGGCCCAGCATACAGGAGCCCGAAATCACATTTTGAAAATGTCTCAGAAACCAAGGTTTATGTCATTGAGGTCAATCCCAGATCCAGTAGAACAATTCCGTTTATATCAAAAATAACCGGCGTGCCAATGGTGAAACTGGCCGTTAAGGCGATGCTGGGAAATAAAATCAAAGATCTTGGCTATGGAACAGGACTCTGGCCCAAGCAAGATTTAGTAGGGATAAAAGCACCAGTATTCTCCATGTCTAAGCTTACAGGTGTTGATACCTATCTTGGCCCAGAAATGAAGTCTACTGGCGAAGTTATGGGTATCGACGAAAATTTCCAATCAGCAACGGTTAAAGCGTTAATGTCCTCCAACATGGCGCTACCTGAACATGGGTCCATATTGCTCAGCATCTCAGACGATTATAAAAAAGAATCTCAAGAACTAATCAGATTGCTTGGTGAGTCCGGGTATAACATCTTTGCGACTGAAGGCACTGCCTCATTGATTAGCAACCTGAATATTTCTGTGACTGTAGTTCCAAAAAGATTAGACGGCGAACATCCCAATGTTGTGGACATTATTGAAAACGGAACTGTGGACGCAGTAGTCAACACGGTGACAGGAAATCGAGACGTACTACAAGATGGCTTCCATATAAGACGTGCGGCTGTGGATAGACGTATTCCATGCTTCACATCCATCGACACAGCAACCGCAGCTGCAGAAAGTCTAATTGGAAATGAACATAGCTTTAATATAAAAACCATAAAAGAATATCTGTACAAAGAATGAATCAAGGAAGTGTAAATGCCAAGTGACATACCCCAATCTGTCGTAGGTTCAGAATTGCCCAAAGGCGTATATAGATCTACCATACAAGTTGACTGTGAGCACATAGAAAAAATGCTTCACAAAGCCGATAACGGTAAGTTCACTTTCTACTCTGATGAACCTCCACGTATAGGGGGAGACGACAAACATCCCGCTCCTCTCACATACATAGTAGCCGGAATAGGATTTTGACTACTCACCAACCTGAAGCGGTACGCTTCAATGAAAGAAATAAGTATATTATCTGCTAAAGTTCATGTAGAACTGGATTATTTTCTTACAGGGTCAGTAAAAGAAAACTCAGTTGAGAATGGAGTTTCACAGGTAAGAAGTATATTTGAAGTTGAATCGCCTGAACCTGAAGAAAGTGTAACGGAAATAATCAACCTTGCGAAAAAAGGTTGCTTTGCTGAGAATCTAGTTACAAGTGCTGTTCCCTTAGATAGTAAAATAATCCTCAATGGGTCTGAGGTTCACCTGAATTAATTCAACCAACCGCTTATGCAGGGTAGTCAAGCAATGATTCCACTGTTGCTCTCAATAAGAAATTTCATGTGCTACGGCACCAACGTGCCAGATTTAAATTTAGAAAACATCCATGTTGCGTGCCTCTCCGGTAATAATGGACATGGTAAAACCGCAATATTAGATTCGATAACCTGGGTTCTATGGGGTAAATCTAGAACACGCACTCAAGAAGAGTTGGTACACCAGGGACAGCAGTCTATGACTGTTGAAATGGAGTTTTCATCCCAGTCTCAACGATATAGAGTGACTCGTACTTTAAGCATTAGCAGGTCTGGAGCCAACAAAACTGAATTAAAC
>CAYTAN010000018.1:6588-10614 GCA_964435605.1 uncultured Dehalococcoidia bacterium | reverse complement strand
ATTGAGATCGGCATATGCATCCGCCATGAGCTGGGCTTTTACCGTCTCAACGGTAAGCATGTTTGCTGCGTTAGTTTTAACCATCGTGATGCCGTCGGTTCAACACAATGTTCAAGAGGAATCCTGAAGATGCATATGTTTTTTGTCAGACACGCTGAATCAATTGCAAATGCGAGAGGGCAATGGCAGGGTCAGTTGGATTATGAACTTTCGCCTAAAGGTATTGAGCAGAGTCGCTCTTTGGCCAAAATGTTCGAATCCTCTGGGTTGCAACCATCTAGAATATATTCTAGTCCTTTGTCGAGAGCCTATAAGACTGCCGAGATTTGTTTTCCAGAAAAAAAAATTGTTGCCATAGACGATCTTCAGGAGGGTGGAGCAGGTGTTTTCTCCGGTAAAACCATGACGGAGATTGAGGAGGAATATCCAGATATTGCAGCAGAATTTCAAGCTACTCGAAATTTTAATATCGTGCCTGGCGCTGAATCTCGATATGACATTAGAATGCGTGCTTCCACGGTAGTGGACTTTCTAATAAAAGGCCACAATGATAATGATCACGTAGTGGTTTTCACCCACTCAGGATTATTGATGTATATAATTTCGGTTCTAGTGGGAATGAATCGAGTCTGGGTATTACGGATACCGAACACTAGTGTCTTTGAGTTCATTCTAGACCCTGACAAATGGGCATCAGGCGATTCCAAGCAAGGGAGTGTAAGCAGGTTTCAAATAGTGAAATTTGCTGACATATCCCACCTTGTTAATTGAGTGTTGCTGTTCCGGCTCACCGTTAGTCCAAATGTGGATTGGAATTAAAGCGAATTATTCTCCAAAGAGTAGGATTGAACCTTGTTCTTGACTCAATGTGCCAGTTGTTTATATCTATTGAAAATTCGAACAAAGCGGTATTGTGGATTCCAATACCCCACAATTTAGGCGATTGGAATATTACGGATACAATGTGCTGGATAATCCCGGCATGGCAAAACATTACGACCACATCTTCATTAGAATGGTTTTCTAATACGAGAGATAATACTTTTTTAGCCCGATTTCTCCGTTCTTGTTCCGACTCTGCCTCAGGAATATGGGACCAGTCCCTAGAATCTCTGAAAAGATCAGCTTCCTTCGGATATTTGTCTTCAATCTCTTCCCATGTTAAACCTTCAAAGATTCCTGCGCCGGTTTCTTTTAAATAATCTGTCTCGACCATTTTCAGATTCCAATGGCCACCTGCTAGGTCAGCAGTATTTTTCGCTCTTCTTTGTGGGCTGTGGTAGGCGTGAGTTGGTTCAAATGATTTATCTCTAAACCACAGGCCCAATTTTTTTGCCTGGTCCTTACCATTTTCTGTAAGGTCTGTAATCTCGAGATCCTTAGAACCAGACCACCTCATGGCCAAGTTAGCGTGAGTCTCTCCATGGCGTATTAAAATCAATCGCATATATTAGGCCTGGCAGGTTACTGGTTATTAAGATTCAAAAGTTTTATCGTGCAATATTCGTTTTATCTTACCAATATCATTTACGATAGGGTCATTCAAATCGATTAACGATGCTACACGATCGTGACCGTGCAGAACAGTCGAATGATCCCTTCCCCCCAATATTTTACCTATAGCGGCCAAGCTTAGTTCTGTCTCTTCTCTTAAAAGAAACATGGCTACCTGTCGAGACCTGACAGCTATTTTGTTTCGTTTTTTCCCTTCAAGTATTTCGCTTGTTATTTGGTAGTGATTGGAGACGGCATGGATAACATCTGAGTCTGTGATGATGGAGTTTCGGGTGAATTGAAATTGACTCAATAGAGCCTGGCATGCTTCAAGCGAAATATCCTCATTCTTAAATTGAGACCACGCTATAATTTTATTTAAACTCCCCTCTAGTTGCCGAATACTCCCATAATCAATTTCAGCCAGATATTCCAAGATGGACGATGAGACTTCAAATTCTGATTCATGGCACTTTGCGAGCAAAATAGCTAACCTGGTTTCAAATAGTGGAGGTTGAACATCTACGGTTAGTCCTCCGCTTAACCTAGATGTAATTCTCTCCTGCAGTACTGTCAACTCTTCTATGGGCCGATCACATGCAACGACTATCTGGCAGTTGTCCAAATGCAAGGAGTTAAAGGTATGAAAAAAGCCTTCTTGGGTTTGCTCTTTACCGGCTAGGAATTGTATATCGTCTAGTAGTAGCACATCTAAAGACCGGAAATCGTCTCGGAATTTTTCTGTTTGATTGGTTTGAATTGACTGAACATATTGATTGGTAAATTGTTCACTTGTGACGTAACGGGTCTTTAGGCCGGTACGGCTTGTAAAGTTTCCGATGGCATGTAACAGATGTGTTTTACCTAAGCCTACGTCTGAATGTATAACCAGAGGGTTGAATGCTGTTCCTGGAGCCTCCGCGACAGCCCTAGCGGCTGCGTATGCTAGTTGATTGGAGTCTCCAACCACGAAGCGATCGAAGCAATATTTTGTGTTCAGTGTTGATATTGAAGAATTACTTTGTTTTTTGATTTGCCTAGTGTTCTCATCATCCCGATGCGAAAAAAGATCACGTTGGCCCTCAACAACAAACGTCACAGTGTAATCTTCTGACAGGCTTTCACGGACTTTGCTTTCAATAACAGGTAACATTCGCTCTTCCAGATAGCTGGCAGAGAAGGCGCTGGTCGTTTCAACGGTGAGAGTGTTATCGGTTAATAAAAGTCCCTTTGTACTTTCCAGCCATGTTTCGAAGCTATGCCGGGGCACAGCTAGTTCTAATTTACCTAAAACTGTCCGCCATGCCTGGTCGGCAGTCTGAAAATTTCCAGTCGTCATAAATTTTGCACAAGCGTAACTAAGGTGTTTAATGCCTCTTTATTTCAAGAGGCTCTAATGGAATCCTCTGCTGTTGCTACGTTGTCTGACATTAGCCGCTTCAAATGCGACCAAATCAAAGGCACATGGTAGTAAGTCCAGAATTTTTTAGTCTACGGGCTTTTTGAGTCCGTGATTGGCTTTGGATGCCGTTTAAAAAATTTATAAGTCTTACACCTAACTAACCAGTACCTCACCGTATGTAAAGGCCTTCACCTTGTGGTAAATGAACCACCCTCCACCTTGCTATGCCTTTTCTATGAACAGCAAGAATGCTTCCCTGTTGAATTTGTTGAAAACAAATTCAACGCTACTCCCTCATAAGGCTCACAGAATTCTGTAAGCGGATTCGAGGGAATCTATTTGTACACCTGTTATTTCATGGCGCGCAAGGGGGTACTCCGGGAATTTTAGTGGCAATTTGTTTCCAGCCAATAAACGCAAAAATTTCGCTTCATGAAACTGCCTTCTTGTTTTCTATGAGGCCTCGTGACTAAAAGAAGGGAAATTGTTAGTTTTGAACGAAAATTCTTTCCTTGTATGAAGAAAAAACGCATAATTTATTAATAATATGTTTTAAATTTGCCGGGAGACGTAGATGATAAATAAAGTCGGGTTGCCAATTTCTTGTGATGGAAGAGATGCTTGGAAAGTGGCACAAGATGTGGCAAATTCTGCTGGCGATATTTTGATGAGATGGTGGCCTGAAACAAAGGTGATTTCTGACAAGGGTACTAACGACATAGTTACAAACGTTGATCTAGAGGCTGAGAAGTTTATCTCGACAAGATTGAAAGAAGCTTTTCCAGATCATGGAATATACGGGGAAGAAGAAGCAGGAGATGACCCGGAGAAGGGTTGGGTATGGGTGATAGATCCAGTTGATGGGACGAGAAATTACGCTTCCGGAATTCCTTTTTTTTCCTTGGTTATTGCATTGGCCAAGGATGGAGAAGTAATGGTCGGGGTGAATCATGATCCTTTAAACAAGGAAATGTTCCATGCGGCTCATGGGATGGGAGCATATCTCAATGAGGAGAGGATTGAAGTTTCTCCGAAGGACACGTTGGATGGGGCGATAGTTGGAATCGATATAGCTTATTCAAATGATTCTGGTACGGAAGATACTTTTCAGACCACCAGAAAACTTTGGG
>CAYTAN010000018.1:0-6488 GCA_964435605.1 uncultured Dehalococcoidia bacterium | reverse complement strand
ATATCGGAAAAAGAAATACAGAATAAAACAATCATTACTGAGACTGAAACGGTTTCTGATT
Organism: uncultured Dehalococcoidia bacterium; assembly: GCA_964435605.1. GTDB lineage: Bacteria > Chloroflexota > Dehalococcoidia > Lucifugimonadales > UBA826. The sequence continues at coordinate 6,427 of CAYTAN010000018.1, read as the reverse complement.
CTCCACCCGTAAAGTCTGTGCCGACAGACATGCGGAAAGATATGCTAAGAGAAAAAGTGATCCCAAAATTAGAAAGACCTGCTGCAACTTTCTTATCTGAGCAGGATGAAGAGATGACCACTGTACAAGTGGTTAAAATTTTAAAGCCTTCCGTGGTACAGATTTTGACAGGCAGGATAGTTCCTGGTGCCTTCGCTCAGGCAACTCCCCGATCTGGAGTAGGCTCTGGTATCGTTCTGGATAAAGACGGGCATATTCTTACCAATAATCACGTCATTGAGTCAGCGAACGAGATTTCGGCGACTTTAAGTGACGGTCGTACCTATAAAGCATCTGTCGTAGGTACAGATCCTAGGACTGATCTCGCTGTAGTGAAGATAAACGCAGCGAAGCTAATTCCCGCACGAATCGGGGCATCTTCTGAATTACAAGTTGGAGAAGAGGTGATTGCAGTTGGTCATGCGTTAGGGTTGAAAGGTGGGCCTACGGTAAGTAAAGGGGTCATAAGCGCGTTAGAGAGAACGATAGATGTTGACCCGCAAACGTCCATGGTGGACCTGATACAAACAGATGCATCGATTAATCCAGGTAATAGTGGTGGACCGCTGGCCAATTCTGGTGGAGAAGTTATAGGTGTAAATACGGCTATTATTAAAGGCAGTAACGGAATTGGATTTGCGATAAATATTGATGATGCACAGATTGTGGTTTCTCAGCTGATTGAGTTTGGGAAGGTTACCCGTGGATTTCTTGGAATATCGCCGTTCAATGTGACCGATTCATTGGTAAAACAATTGCAACTGCCCGTTTCGACAGGAATCATAGTAGCTCGAGTAATTGATGGTTTTCCTGCGAAAAAGGCAGGAATGAGGGTTGAGGATGTAATAGTGATGATGAATCAACAGGAAATTCAAAATAATGGTGACCTATCCAAATTTCTAATTGAGCATCTGCCAGGAGAATCAATAGAAATTAAGTTTTACAGAAATGGAAAGCTTATGACTCGGGAAATAGTTCTTTCTGAATCACCGTAAGATATGGAAAGTGAGATAATTAGATTTCAGGTTTTAAAATCATGAAGTTTAAATGAGGACTTTGATACCACATATGCGGTTACCTAACCCAGAACCCGTCAATAGTAGATCATTCCCAAGAATAGTCTGGGTTGTTTCTTTATTTTTGTTATTGATCCTTTTTGTTTCTTGTAATAGGCCTGAGATATCAAAGGAGGAAAAAAGGGCTCAAAATATTGGTGATTCAATTATGTGTCCGATATGCCCAGGGGAATCTATAGACCAGTCTCAAAATGAACTAGCTGTTCAAATGAGAAGTATCGTCCGGGAAAAGATTCGAGAAGGATTTACAGACCAAGAGGTAAAGCAATATTTTGCCGACCGATATGGGGAAGTGGTTCTGTTGGAACCAACTAGATCTGGAATAACATTATTGGTATGGGTTATGCCCCCTTTTGCCCTAATAATAGCTGGGACTGCGGTTTTTTTGACTCTGATGAGGATGAGGAGAAATAGGAATTCCGCTCAAATAGTTGGCGTAGAAGGTTATCTTGATGAAGACGTGACCAAATACGCAGGTATAGTAAAAGAATCCAAGGAAAGAGACTGATCAGAGGAGAGAAATGGTAGAAATAGGCCAGGTTGCGATAATTGCCGCATTTGTTGTTACGGTTTATTCGGCTGTTGTTGGCTTCTCTGGGGGAATTCTTAACGGTGTGGATCTTGTAAAGAGTGCCCGATGGGGATTTTACTCTATTCCATTTCTTTTGGTTGTTTCCACTATTGCTTTAATTTACGCTTTCGTCACGTCTGATTTTTCAGTTGTCTACGTCGCCGAAAACAGTAATCTTGCGATGCCGAGGGCATATGCATGGGTTGCGTTTTATTCTGGGAATGCGGGTTCGCTACTTTACATAGCCGCGGCCTTTGCGATTATGAGCTCTGTGGCAAACAAGGTCATAGGTAAAAAACTACCTTACACGGCCCCATATGCAATGGGAGTTATGGCGCTTATACTGCTTTTCTTTATTGGGGTGTTGCTTTTTCTCGCGAATCCCCTTGAAAGATCTGTTCAAGTTCCATTGGATGGACAAGGGATTAATCCCTTGCTTGTCCATTTCGGAATGTTCATTCATCCACCTTTTCAGATGCTGGGGTTGATTTCTGTTGCGATACCGTTTGCCTTGGCTATGGGAGCTTTAATCGCAAAAAAGGGAGGGCGAGATGAATGGGTTGACCAAGGTAGAGCTTGGGGAATGATTTCATGGTTGCTTCTAACTATAGGGCTTCTTCTTGGTTCTTGGTGGGCCTATACGATACTTGGATGGGGGGGCTACTGGGCTTGGGATCCGGTTGAGAACTCGGCTTTAATGCCATGGTTGGCAATGACTGCTTTTGTTCATTCGATCATGGTCCAAAAAAGGCGTGGCATGTTCAGAAGCTGGAACATGGTTCTTATAATTGTGGCATTCACCATGGCCCAAATGGGGATGTTTATAAATCGCGGTGGTCCAGTACCTTCTGTCCATTCTTTTGCAGAGTCAACGATGGGATGGATTTTTCTGGCTGTTATGGGATTGACATTGTTTTTGTCCGTTGTGGTGTTTGTACTCCGGCAGGGATCCTTAGAAAGTAGAAGTTCATTGGATTCTTTCTTCTCACGAGAGTCTGCTTTTTTGGTACAAAATGTACTTTTCCTATTAATTGCTTTTGTTACCTTATGGGGCACTATATTTCCAATATTTTCTGAGGCATATGACGGCACTACTATGACTATAGGGCAACCATTTTTCAATAAAGTTAACGGTCCGTTGATGTTAATTTTGATATTGCTGATGGGTATAGGGCCTCTTCTTCCCTGGCGCCGAGCGACTTGGGCGGGTGCCATGAGAATGCTGCGATTCCCAGTCGTCGCTTTAGTTGTAACCGGGATATTGCTGTATATATTTGGGATCAGACAGGTTTGGGCATTATTGGCATTTTCAATCTGTGTGTTCTCTGGGGTCGGTATGTTGCAAGAATGGGTAAGAGGTACCTACTCAAGAACTAAAAGAGGTGAGGATATTGGTAGTGCATTTTTTAAGTTGATCTTTGCCAACCGTCCACGCTACGGCGGCTATATAGTTCATTTCGCTATTTTAATGCTGGCGTGTGGTGTGGTCGCATCCTCTTTCTATAGTTCCCAAACAGACTTGGTTTTGGAGCTAGAGGATACTGATAAGTTTGGTGAATATACATTTAGCTATGTTGATCTAGAAACTACTTTGTACTCAGACAGAATCGAAGAAATAGCTGTGTTTAATGTCTGGAAGGGTGATAAGTTTCTTGGCCGGATGTATCCGTATAGAGCGACTTATCCGGAATTCAATATTTCGGCCACTAGGGGAGCAATTAATAGTTCGATAATTGAAGATTTCTATTTAGTACCTTCAGAATTTGGAGATAACGGAAGAGGGGTATTTAGGGTTCTAATCAACCCTTTGGTGTGGTGGATGTGGGCGTCTGGTCCAGTTTTGGTTCTAGGCACAGTTATTTCATTAATCCCAAGGGGAAGGAGGCATAAGATTCCGGCACTCGCTTCCAAAACTAATCCCAACCCTGAAATGGTTTAGTAAGCTAATATGATTGTTTTAATAACTATAGCCATCTGTTTGGTTCCGGCCTTACTGATATTGTATCCATTCATTAAAAGTGTTTCGTCATCATATAAACCTGTGGATGAATCTTCATTATTTGCAGAATTGGAGCGGCGATGGGAGTCAGCTATCGACGGATTGAGGAGTGCAGAACTAGAGCTTGAGATTGGAAATCTGGAGGAAACAGATTATGAGTGGTTAAAAGCTACCTACACTCGAGAAGCCGTCTTGGTGCTTAAGGCGATGGATTTAGCAGAACACGACGAGATTTCGTTGTTAGAATCTATTTTCAGTGACTTGCAAACGGAGCAGTTTGAACACGACAGAGGAACAAAGTGACTAAGCACTTTTCCAAAATTTTGTTGTTTTTGTTACTTGTAAATGTGTGCTTATATGCTGCATATTCTGACAATTTAGGTGCTGACGATTCCGCCAATGGATTGGTTACGATAAGCGGTGTTGTTATTAATGAAACACTGCCAGAAATACCCGTAGAAGTCGCTCCTGTCACTTTATATATAAATGGGTTGGGAGATGAAGTGGAATCTCTTCATACGCTTACTGGAACCGATGGCGCTTTTGAATTCAAGGCAGTGAGGTTTGACGAAGAAGTTCTTTACGGCTTGACCGTGGATTATAAGACTGTCCTATATTCAAGTTTGATAGACGTTGTTCCAGGTACAGAATCTCTTATATCTATTTCTGTCTATGAGAACACCGACGATTCAGAGATTCTCTCGATCGATTCTGCTTCTATTGTGGTCAGTGAAATTGACATAAATAACGGGACTATATCGATACTTGAAATGGCATCGATTGTAAATGACTCGAAGTTTTCCTACGTTCCTGGTGATGGTCCGATGGATCTCATAAGGTTTGCGTTACCGCAAGGTGCTTCTAATTTGATTTTTGATACCAGTCTGCTTGGGGCAGATTATATTCAAGTTGACAGAGGCGTCGCACTTATAAGTTCCGTCCCTCCTGGCTCCTATGAGATCTTTTATTCATACATGGTTCCGTACGTGGGGTCAACATGGAACTTTTCTAAATCTTGGAGATATGGCGCTAACAACCTAAAGGTATTGGTACCAGAGAATCTTGCGAAATTACAGCTGGGATTAATCGATGAGGTGAAACAAATTTCATTGGCAGGAAAAAATTATAACGTGGTGGAGATATCAGATGTGGGAAGAGAAGAGAAGTTAATGTTTTCATTGTCTGATATCGAAGAATTAAGTTACCCGTCAAAGCTTAAAGTACAGTTTAAGTCTGTGAATTTTCAATATGTAGGACCTGTGGGATTATCCTTGATTCTCATTGTTGCGGCTTCGTGGGGTATTTGGAGAACAGCAAAACTCAGGGATCGTCAAGCAGGGTTGTTTCTCGGATCGACAGAAGTTCAGATAGTCAGGGATATGCTTACTGAGTTGGAGTCTTTAAATAAAGAAGGTTTGATAGATCAAAGACAATACACGGAAAGGAAGAGTGGCCTAGAAAAAAGACTGGAACTGTTTGAAGAAGATTAAGCAAACTCTCAGGTAAACCCTGTCAAACGATGTTTAAAATCATGCCTCAAAGCTATAGGAATGTTATATAGTGATCCAGAGTACCAATAAAATGCTGCGGGAGTTTAGAGAATACTAGTACGATGATTGACACGTTGATTTTGACTGGTTCCTGCCCTCGATGTGGAACGGGGACGCTGACTGGTGATGAAGATATGTATGGTGTCAGAATTGTTTGTGTCATGTGCGGACACAACAAGGACCTCGGGAAACTGCCTCTCAAAGTTACAAATATAAAAGAGATAGTTATTGCCATACTTGAGAACGAGAAACGATTGTCTCAAAAAATGCGCTCAGCTTTGTACCCGCCTTCTCTTTACGGCTAATTGACCTAAGACTGTCCTCCATTCATAAAGGCTTGTATGTCCTTTTGGATTTGTTTATCTGAATGCGGCCAAATCCTGGTTTTGGGAAATGGCCGGACACGATTAGCCCATTGTCGTTTTCCAGTAAGTTTACGACTCGCTCTCTAGATTGAGTGGATAGTGTTTTGTTTCTGTCCGCTCGTGGACTCCAGTGTGTTTCTTGTACTTGCGGCGGAACATGCAAGGCGTCGCCCAGTATCATTGCCATTTCCCCTCTGGAGCGGATCAGTAGGCTTGTATGTCCCGGTGTATGACCGGGTGTTTCAAAGGTTGAAACTTCATCAGTTAAATTTATATCAGTGGAGAAAAAATTCAACAGGCCTAATTCTAAAAGAGGATAAACTTGCTCTTTTAAATACTCGAACGGTTCTGTATTTATTCTTGCCCCAAATAAATCCCAATCTTTCTGATGAACCATATATTTGGCGTTTTCAAATGTAGGTTTCCATCCATCAACAGAATTCGTCATGTTCGTTCCAACATGGTCTGTATGAAGATGTGTCATGAAAACCAAGTCAATATCGAATGTGCTAACTCCAGACTTCTGCATATCAGATAGAAGCGTTTCCTTGGTGGTTTGGTTTAGATGGTGATTTAACTTGCCTAACCCGGTATCTACAAGGATAGTTTTTCCGCTGGACTTTAATATAAATGACCCTACATTCATATCAATTTGGCCATTAGAATATTCTGGATATGGACCCCATTGTTCTTGAGGAACTGTATTGAAAAACTCGGAAGTCTCAAACACCAATCCGCCATCTGAGACAGATATGATTTCAACATCGCCCAATAAATAATTATTCATTAATATGTATACCTATTTCTAAGATTTATTATGAAATTTG
>CAYTAN010000017.1:0-10729 GCA_964435605.1 uncultured Dehalococcoidia bacterium | reverse complement strand
AAGAAATACAACTAGAACTTAATAGGAGACGGCCAGGTCAAAGTGATATATCAACGCAAAGAAAAGAATCTGACAGAGCAGAGATACTTTCAGGGGTTTTTGAAGGTAAGACACTAGGTACGCCAATCTCAATATCTGTGTGGAACACCGACGCCCGCGGAAAAGACTATGAACACATGAGAAGCGTTTACCGTCCGTCACATGCGGATTACACATACGATGCAAAGTACGGAGTCCGAAACTGGAAGGGAGGGGGAAGAGCCTCTGCACGTGAAACTATAGGAAGAGTAGCGGCAGGTGCAATAGCAAAAAAATTCCTCCGAAAAGAATACGGTACTGAGATTTTTGCATTTGTAAGAAGAATAAGTGACATACAATCAAACATTAGTCATGAAGAAATAACCGCTGAAGCAATTGAAAGCAATATGGCCCGATGTCCGGATAGTAATGTAGCAACCGTCATGATCGAAGCAGTAAAGACCGCAAGAAAGAACGGTGACTCTCTCGGCGGGGTAGTCGAAGCTTTTGCAACCAACGTACCAGTTGGTATTGGAGAACCTGTATTTGACAAATTAGATGCTGAACTAGCAAAGGCAATGCTGTCGTTGCCAGCTTGTAAAGGATTTGAAATCGGGTCTGGATTTGACGGAACATACTCCACAGGATCTCAGCATAACGATTCCTTCTACATGTCAGAAGGTGCGGTGCGCACAAAAACCAATAATTCCGGAGGGATTCAAGGCGGTATCAGCAACGGAGAGTCCATAGTCTTAAGAGCGGGATTTAAACCGACCGCCACAATTATGAGTTCTCAGGATACAGTGGACGTTTTTGGTAACAACGTCTCACTGCAGGGCAGGGGACGGCACGATCCATGTGTCCTTCCACGGGCTGTTCCAATCGTTGAATCTATGTTTGCTATAGTCCTATGTGATCACGCCATCAGACAGCGCGGGCAGACGGGAAAATAAGGCCAGAGGTCTATATTCCCTCCGGCCTTATATAGGAAATTTCTAAACTACAGGTGATGTACCGCCATCAACATTTACCGCAGTCCCTGTGATGTAGCTTGCCTTGGCGGATGCTAAGAAGCAGATCAAATCTCCGGCCTCGTGAGCCTCACCTACACGACCCACTGGAACGTTTTTACCCATTGCTTGCCAATGATCTTCAAGAGTATAGCTTGGGTCTTTTGCGTTGGCTGCTTCCCATCTCGTACGATGCTGCCCAGATTTGAGCAATCCAACACAAACAGTATTTACTCTAATATTATCTTTTGCCAATTCTCCTGCCCATGATTTAGTAAGCGAAATACCCGCTGCGCGTGACAGTGACGTGGGTTGTCCACCCGGATTAGGAGCTTTCCCTCCAGGAGTTGTCGTGTTTACTATCGCTCCCGCTCCAGAGTTTTTTAAATGGGGAAGAGCAGCTCGTGCACAATAAACAGCCCCGTAAACTTTTATCCCGAAATCAACTTTTAATTGCTCATCTGTCATCTGTTCTAATGTTGTAGCTGACGAAGTTCCGGCATTATTTACCAAAATATCTAATTTTCCATATTCCGACACAACCTTTTCAACCATTGCTTTTACCTGTGACTCTACAGACACATCTGCGGCAACACCTAATGCCTCCCCTCCAGAGGCCTCTTTAATTTCTTTTACCGCTGCATCTAGCTTTGATTGAGTTCGACCCACTATGGCAACTTTAGCTCCTTCAGAAGCCATGGAAATAGCCGCAGCCTTCCCAATACCATCACTTCCACCTGTGACAATTGCTACCTTTCCCTGTAACCCTAAATCCATATTGATTCTCCTTATTTTAGTTTTCCTGTTTTTTCATAATATTCATTTATCATTTCAACAACATACTTAACTTTGATGTCCAATTTACTCTCTCTGACACCGTTCTCTAACTGCATATAGCAACCAGGATTCGCTGTTACCACAACGTCAGCTCCAGTATCCTGAATATTCTTTAACTTAGTACTTAGAACATTATTAGACATTTCAGGTTGCGTGACCATATAGGCACCACCTGCCCCGCAGCAAATATTGGAATCTTTTAGTTCCTTTAAATCAACACCCGGTAACCCACGTATTATCTTCCGGGGGTATTCCCTAATGCCCTGAACATTCCCAAGGTGACATGAATCTTGATATGTCACTACACAAGGGGCGGTATCAGTCGGTAAATCAAATTTCTTTTCTGAAATATACTCGTGGATGTCCAAAACACGTTTGCTGAACTCCCTTGCCTTTTCTGCATACTCAGGATCAGAATCCAGTAATGGTCCATATTCCTTCATCCTGGCGCCACAGCCTGCTGAAGCAACGATGATTGGCTCTTGGTCCGCTGAAAAAGCATCGATATTATCTCTTGCAAACTGTCTTGAAGATTCCATATCACCGAGATGGGAACTGATAGCCCCACAACAAACCTGTCCACTTGGAACTTTCACTTTCGTCCCATTCTCAGTCAAAACATTGATCACTGCTCTCATCTGGTCACCCTGAGATAATGGCATAACACAACCACTCAACAAACTAGCGGAACTACTTTCGGGTCCTTTCGACTCATATGATTGTCCTTCGGCCTTGAATGGTGGCCCATGTAAAGTCGGTGACGCCCGCTCAATCAAATCTAATTTTTTTGAAACAAATCTCAATAAACCTGTCTTTCTCACCATCTTTTGTATCCCTGAAATTGAATACAGTTTCAACCCAGAAAACATAAAAGAAAGAAAAGGTTTCCGTTTGATTATCACTCGCAAAGCAAGCCATCGCAGAAATTTTGACGATGTGCTTCTAACCCTATATGGCTCAACATTTTCCAGTGTCTTCTCAATAAGACTTCCGTACGGGACCCCTGAAGGGCATGCCACCTCACAAGCACGACATTGAATACATAAATCCCAATGACCAATAACGGTTTCATCTATCTCAATTCTAGATTCGTTGACCGCTTTCATGAGAGCTATACGACCTCGAGGTGATTCAGTTTCTAAACCTGTCTCGAGATAAGTAGGGCACGACTGGAGGCAAAATCCGCAGTGAACGCATTTATAAAGCTCATCCTCATCGAACCAATTGTTTGTTAGGCTCACATTTGATTTGTTCAAATTCTTCCTATAAATCTACCTTTGTTTAAAATCCCAACAGGATCATAAGTTTCTTTCAAATCCTGCATCAGTTTCAAAACTCGTGGCTCCACCTGGGGCCAAACATCAATTTCTTTTTTTTCATCTGAAGGAACTTTTTCTAAACCAACATCCGCCCCAACTTTCCCACATTTATCTCTAATTTCAGTGACGATTCGCCTCCATCTATTATCTTCTCCAGACACTACCCCCAAATACCCATAGAGCACACCGAAGCCGGGCTGAGAAACCACATTGTATTTTATTTCTGATGGATCAAGAACTTTACGGATTACATCTTCAACAACTTTCGTATCAACTGGTGAACTGCTCACGTTTAGAATGGTTTCTATTTTCGGGTCCAACCATCCGAAGTCCCTAATCTCGTTCCAAGTCGTAGCCGATAACCGGCTATCCAATAGCTCCACGTTGCCAATGTCGAACTTCCTGGCTATGTCAGATATGATCTTGACCTGCCTTTCAAAAGCTTTATCCCTGCCACCGAGTCTCACGATGACAGATACGTTATCCGGTGGAATTTCATCCATCTCTGACAAAGAAACATCCACAATCGATAAAGCAAGAGGCATAGCATAACTATTGAAAATATTTCTCGAAAATTCGTACGCTTCTGATCTGGAATTAAAATTGACTGAAAGTGATCCCTGTTTAGCAGGAAGAGGGGTTAATTTGAAAGATACCTCGGTGATGATTCCTAATGTACCCAACCCACCTACATGTAATCGGGCCATGTCATAACCTGAAACATTTTTCACTACCTGGCCGCCACTTTTCGTTAGTGTTCCAGCAGCAAAAACAACCTGCATACCAATTACCATGTCTCTCATATGTGCCAGCTGCCACCTGAGAAACCCTGGGGAGTTTGACGCGAGAGTACCACCGATCGTAGCTTCAGAAGGAAATGGACAATCTACAGCTAAGAATTGCCCGTGATCATTTAGCAAATCCTGCAATTGCTTCACTTTTAGGCCGGCCTGAACTCTACATGTCAGATCTGCTTCATTATGAGCGACTACTTTGTTAATTGAGGACATATCAACGGCATAATCGTAAGACTCTAATTTATTCCCAAACTGAAGCCTTGTGCCTCCGCCAATGATTGAAACTGTCTCACCAGCCATATTTCTCTCAGACATGAACCCTTGCAAGTCAGAAACATCATCGGGTTCATACACACCAACCGATGGAAGCAGTCCGTCAATGTCATAACGATCGTGATTCAACTACTATCACCTAGCCTTTTCTAAATGTATGCGCCAGGACCCAATTTAGCTATGGCCCTCGCCTGTGTTATGTCACCACACCCGGAACCTTTCGGAAAAACCTTGCCTGGATTGAACCGATCATCAGCTCTAAAAGCTGACTTAAGCATCGTCATTGCAGCCATGTCCTCATCCGTGAACATTAGAGGCATCTGTTCCTGTTTCTCGAGGCCTATACCGTGTTCACCTGAAAGGACTCCGCCTGCGTCGACACAAACTTTCAAGATTTCTGCACCGATCTTAAGAATATTCTCTGTGTCACCAGGTTTCCTTTCGTCAAAAAGAATGGATGGATGAAGATTGCCGTCGCCGGCATGAAGCAAGTTCGCTATTGGATATCCAGTCCGCTCAGAAATATTATTAATCTCCGTTATTACTTCCACCAGCTTGGTCCGTGGTATTGTGCCATCGACCAAATAATAATTAGGAGCCAGACGCCCCAGGGCTCCCAATACACCTTTACGGCCAGCCCACAATTTTTCTCTCTCAGTTGCACTGGTAGCGGTGCGTATTTCAAGTGGGCCAAATTCTTGACAAATTGCCTCTATCTCTTCTGCTTCTTCTTCAACAGATTCTACTAAGCCATCTAATTCAATCAAAAGAACAGCTCCTGCGCCTTCAGGGTAACCGGCCCCCACGGCAGCTTCGGCCGCCTGAATACAGAAATGGTCCATCATTTCCAGAGCGGCTGGCACCATGCCGGCAGCAATTACTCCAGAAACAGCACCGCTGGCATCGGCAATCGAATCAAAAACTACCAGCATTGTTTTTACGTGCTCGGGCAATCTCAGTAGTCTCACGGCTACCTTTGTGACTATTCCAAGAGTCCCCTCGGATCCGATAGTTATGCCACGAAGGTCATATCCATAGAAATCGCGGTCAGTACCGCCAAACCAAGTTATACTCCCATCCGCCAAAACTATTTCCATTCCCAAAACATGATTTGTAGTAACTCCATAAGCAAGACAGTGAGGACCGCCAGAATTTTCAGCGACATTGCCCCCTATCGTGCATGCTCTTTGACTGGAAGGGTCAGGAGCATAGTAGAGTCCAAGAGGTCCAACATGTGTAGACAAGTCCAAATTTACGACGCCCGGCTCAACGACGGCATACCTGTTATCAACGTCAACTTCAAGGATTTTTTTCAATCGGGACATCCCGATGACTATTCCCCCTTCATCTGCAACCGCACCTCCACTCAATCCTGTGCCCGCACCCCTTGCTATTACAGGCACATCATGTCGTGCTGCGGTCATGATGGCCTTAGAGACCTGTTCCGCGTTCTCTGGAAGTATAACGACCACAGGCAGTCCCTTGTCAGCAGAGCCATCATACTCATAAACCAGCAGATCGGATTCCTCACTTAATACATATTCTGACCCCACGATCTCAATCAACTCATCTATAACTTGCCTTGAAAAATTTTGAGTATCACTCACTACGGAACCCCTGCAGCCTAGAGCTTTTATCTCTAAAGCCTAACTTCTTGACTAATCGCATCATTATCAGGTTGTTTTATTTATCAAACTTACGCTGAAACTCCGATCAAAATAACTCCAGCAACGATAGCGCATGCTCCTGCAATTCTAATTGATTCGAATTTCTCATGTAAGAAAATACGTCCCAAAAACACTGCGATTATTATACTTACTTCCCTTACCGGCCAAACATAGCTCAATTTTCCGATCTCCAAGGCAAACAAAACCATAGAATAAGCCGCAAATGTTAAAACTCCTACTGTGCAAATTGTACGCCAGTTAGCACGTATTTCGACTTGTATATCTGATATCTGTTTACGAGCGAATATAAAGGGTGTTAGTAACCCAGAGCTCCCCACCATCATTAAGTACATATACGCCAAGGGGTGCACATATTCCACACCCTTTTTATCACAGATAGAATACGCCGCTATTGTGATTCCAGTGAGTAATGAATAAGCAACAGACTTGTTCTTAACTATTTTTAAAGGATTCGATAATACATTGCTTAACAGACTTGAACGATATATCCCAAAAATGCCTATACAAACGAAAATAATCCCTGCAGCTGCCGGTAAAGAAACTATTTCATCGAAAACAACGATACCCAAAATAGGGACTATTGCAGGCCCTGTCCCTCTCGCAATTGGATACACCTCTGACACGTCCCCGTGTTCATAACTTCTACTCAGAAATATAAAATAGAACGCGTGTAACACTGAGGTTCCAATGATGTACATCCATCCAGACGACTCTATCCCTTGGTATCGAATTATCAAAATAAATAAAGGGAAAAATAACAGACACATGAATAATTGTGCGAGCCAGATAAATATTTCCTTATCGTGGCTTTTTTTTAGCAAAACATTCCAAGAAGCGTGTGCAAAAGCGGAAACCAATACCAAAAGGTATGCAGACAGTGGCATAACGGTTAATTTAGGTTCTTAAGCACGTTTCTCAACGCGTGCAAGCATGTTATCGAACATAGAGATAACCAAATCTTTGCTATAAGTATTGGAATACATCCTTCTTGCATTTTCCCCCATTTTTTCTAGGTCTGTATCAGGATCCACTAGCTCTTCGAAAATACTCTTAAGTCCGATTTGTTCATTGGCTTGCCAACCACATTCATTGACCAGAACAATATCGGCAATATCTGAATCTCTTTCCATAACCGAAATTACCGGCTTACCCGCTGAAAAGAAAGTAACCGCTCTAGAAGGGACAGAATATTTCTCAAACCCTTTTCCAAGGCTGACTATACAAGCGTCAGAGCTACAAATAATTTCCTTGAAAAATTCGATGGGTTGATAAGGCAGAAAAGACACGTTCTCTATGCCTCTGCTCTTTATGTCATTAATTACAGACGCCCAATTTGATCCGCCACCCAAAAACAATATGTGTACTGGCAGAGCTGATACTTCCTCCGCAACGTTCAGTATGTCGTCCACCGGTTGCATGATACCAATATTGCCTGCACTAACAATCAGAAAAGACCCGTCTGGTATTCCTAATTTTTGTTTAACATGATTCTTGGACTTAGAAGGCCGAAACTTTACAAGTTCAGGAGTTGCCCAAACCGGAATGACTTCTATTTTATCTAGATGAACTGATTTAGTTTCTGACACAGTAACTTTCATTCTTTCAGAAAGAACTACTACCTTAGTTGAGACTCCAATGACCCATGTCATAAGGCGGTTCCAAATATTAAAAAGAAATCCCGGAAGTGGAATCCACTCAGACTCCCGCACTATGTCCGGATGGATGTCATATATAACGCAATAATACGGCAGACCAAATTTTTTACTAATTAAAGCACCCAAGACGCCAACAAAAGGTGGATTGGATAACGTCATGACTAGATCATAGGTTTCAGCTTTTAACTCTCTGTTCACCGCAAACCAAGATTGAAAAAGGAATCTCACATACCCTAAAACCCTCTTCCCAAGGTTACTCCTTCCCTTGGTCATAGACATAGATGTACGAATTATTTTCACGCCATTAATAACTTCTTGACTCGGTTGGTCGGGAATATCTTCTTCGTAGCAGGGTTGTGCAGTAAGAACCGTGACAGAATGCCCCTTCAATACCAGACCTTCACACAGTTCGGACAGTAAATGGCCGGAAGACGCTATATCGGGAATATAGTATTGGTTTATTACAAGTATATTTTGAATAATATTGTCCCGTTATTTGATTCTTGCTCAATGTCCAAAAGCATCTTAAAAAATAATAAGCATTAATGTATTTGAATCAAATTGACTACAGATAAACATAGTTTCTTGGAAGACTCTCATATAATAGTCCTCTAGATATTAATAACGATAGGGAATGGATGGATTTTGATACTTTCACCTGTTAGGAACCAAGAATTCAAAAATTATTTGGATTTTATTCTGAAATTTCTGCTAATAGTGACACTATTGGTTCCATTAATAGTTACCGAAAGTGCTTTTTTCCCTTACGTTACCGGGAAAGCAATTTACGCTAGGACTCTTATACAAATTTCTTTCCTTGTTTGGATTATACGTTTAATTACGGCCGAAAAAATATATTTGAGTTTTAGCTGGTTAGTATTCTTTGCAGTCGGATTAACAGCAGTATCAATTCTGACTAGCCTGTTTGGAGTTAGTTTCACCCATAGTCTGTGGTCTAATTACGAGAGAATGCAAGGGCTAATAGATATGATCCACTGGTCAGCATTTCTTTTAATGACAGTATCAACCTTCAACATATCTGAATTTCTCCGGTTAGTTCTTCCGGCCAATTTCATAATAATAACTCTAGTAGCTGTACTGGGCATTTTCCAATATTATGGCGTTTTCCTGTCGTTGAATTTTCTCGAATATTCCGGACAAAATTCGAGAATCGATTCCACTCTCGGAAATCCAACTTATTTAGGATCAGTATGTGGCATTAACATTTTTATTGGATTACTTTTGATTTGCTCAAAGTTTATTGAGAAACCTTCTTCTGAGGCGACTCAAACCAGAGCCATCAGGCGGCGTGTTTCACAAACAACTTCGTCTTTTGCTACATCCATGTCGTATTTACCACATCTATTAATAATCACGGCGATTTTCATCAACCTTTATGCATTGTTCCTCAGCGGAACGAGAGCCTCAATACTAGCAATTTTGATTTCCTTTCTAACCACAGCTCTACTTTGTGGGTTTTACAAACCTAATTTCCTGATGGCCCGGAAATTGATAGTGGCTGGGATTTTCGCATTGCTAATATTGCTCACAGCATTTTTCGGCTATAAAGAATCAACAGTTGTTTCTTCCTTTACAAAATTACATCCAACTTTGGACCGTTTCTCTGGCCTCAGCCTGTACGAAAGCTCCGTCGCCGGTCGATACGAAACTTGGAAAACGGGCTTGAAAGCATTTTCGGATAAACCTCTTCTGGGGTGGGGGACCGATAATTTCATGACGGCATGGGCTATGAATCACGATGGAAGCAACCAAAGTGATGAAAGGTTCGATCAAGCCCATAACAAAGCTGTGGAAGTGTTAGTAACCAATGGGTTAATTGGGTTCCTTATGTACGCCGGGTTATGGATAACAATCGCCCTTTTCGCTTCGAATATTTATCGAGGAAAATATTCCAACAGACAAATATGGCCAGTATTCCTCTTTGGAGCACTGTTAGTATATTTTCTGCAGAGTTTGGCCCTTTTTGACACCCAACCCATTCAAGCTCAATTTATAGTGTTACTATCGTGCCTTGTAGTTCTCGCCCATAATCTAATACATTCTCAAGCAAGTACCCAAAGGCACACTAATCTTTCTTTCAATTCCAATAAAAATTTATTCCGGTTAGCCAAATTTGGGGTTTGTCTTAGCTTAATTCCATTAGCCATCTATTTGATCAACTTTACAGCCATCCGGCCTTATAAATCAGCTCAGGCTGTTAAATTGGCTCAAAATGAAAGTTTCGATTGGAATAAAAAAACCAAACTCTACGAAAAATCAATGACAACGGCGCCAGCACTGGCAACATATCCCTATATGTACATGGTGAACGATCTGGTAGCAAGCGACACTGTTATAAATTACAGTGACCTAGACACTGTGAAACGCGTAGTTGATACCTGGTCTACCAAGATACTTGATGAAGATCCAGAAAATTGGAGAGTTCTATTCACCACGGCTAGATTCCATCAGTATTATTTCCTCAAAACTAACAACCAGGACTCGATAAAAATAGCCTCAGTTATCATTGAAAAGCTAAAAACGTCCGCCCCCGCTCTTCCAGAAACAAACAACGTTATAGAAGCTCAGGAATTGATAAATACTAACCCAAACTAAACAAAAATTAGTTACATGTTATTCCATTTACCAAGCACCGTTCTCAACACAGATCTCAGTATTATTTTCATATCCGTAAGCGGAGACATTCTCTTTATATATAACTGATCATGCATTAACTTGACGGCAGGGTCGGAAGAATATTTCCCATGAATTTGAGCCATGCCAGTCAAGCCAGGCCTAACAGCTTCCCGTTCCCTAAACTCAGGTAAAGTTTTTGTAATCTCTTCAACAATTTCAGGTCTTTCTGGCCTGGGACCAACAATACTCATATCCCCTCTCCACAAATTGTAAAGTTGAGGGATTTCATCCAATGCTCTTTTTCTCATAAATCTACCAATTTTAGTTTGCCGGTTATCCAACCGGGAAGACAACACCGGACCCGTATCTTGTTCTGCGTTAACACGCATGGATCTAAATTTCAGCAAGTTGAAAATTTTTCCGCCAATCCCAACACGCCTCTGCTTATACAAAACCGGCCCACCATCTTCTAATTTTATAAGAACACTTAAAATT
>CAYTAN010000016.1:0-11173 GCA_964435605.1 uncultured Dehalococcoidia bacterium | reverse complement strand
AGCAGAATCAGGGCTAAAGTTTCTCCTCTTGAGCGCCATTAGCTCCGCCATCCTCCTGTATGGAATGGTTCTTATTTACGGATTCACTGGTACAACCTATCTTCCCGAGATCGTGGCAAGAATTCAAGAAATCATTGGTACATCGGAAACTATTTTGGATTCAGGCGCATTAATATTCGGCATAATACTTATTACTGCAGGGTTTGGTTTCAAAATATCTGCTGTCCCATTTCAAATGTGGGCCCCAGACGTTTATGAGGGCGCTCCTACTCCTGTAACAGGTTTCCTGTCGGTTGCCAGTAAGGCGGCTGGATTTGCCATAATATTAAGAATTTTCTACTCGGCTTTTGACATACCCGCTGTCACACTTGATTGGAGCGCATTAGTAGCAATACTCAGTGCAGTATCAATGTCAGTAGGAAACTTGGTAGCAATCAGACAAGAAAATATCAAAAGAATGCTAGCGTACAGCACCATAGCCCAGGCAGGTTATCTTATGGTGGGGCTAGCTGCATTGACCTCGCTCCCTGGCGGAGAAGATCTTGCAGGACCAACCGGGGTACTGTTTTACCTTGCTGGCTACGCCATGACAAATCTGGCAGCTTTCGCTGTAATCGTTGCTGTGTCCAATAGTAATGGAGGAAATGAATCAATCGGATCATTTAGTAACCTCATAAAAAGGTCTCCTATTTTGGCCGTAGTAATGACTCTCTCTATGATTTCTTTAATCGGAATACCGCCCACGGTCGGGTTCATGGCCAAAATATATATATTTGGCTCAGCTATGGATACCGGATTGCAATGGCTCGCTATCATAGGGGTTATTAATAGTGTGGTGTCAGCTTACTACTATCTGAGAGTGGTCAAAGTGATGTTCAGCGACTCGGATTCGACAACAACCTCGCGCATTCGCCTCGAATTCGGAACTGCAACAGCTGCTATCATAGGTCTTATAGGAACATTTATATTCGGAATATACCCCACCCCAATAATAGAGATGGCACAAACAGCAATTAAATCTATAATGTTATAGACCGTTTATATTCCTCGGTTAAAATCATTCATAGAGTTAAAAATGGGTCTACGGTGCTTAAATGTCCAACCCCCCCCAAATAGCGTTCATACATAACTCCCTAATTTCTGAGACAAAATTAAAGGTCGAAGAATTGATTGATGAACTTGAGTTGGAAGAAATGTCTTGGACAAGTTCGGCTGGAGAGTTGCACTTAAAAGAACAAGAATTACTGGAAACAAAGATCGCAATCGTAGTAGGTGGGGATGGAACTATATTGCGATCTTCAAGAGCCATCAGCCCATTAAACATACCAGTCGTAGGCATAAAGATGGGAAAGGTTGGGTTTATGGCAGAACTATCTCCTGACGAAGCAAAAGGCAAATTAAGTAGCTATATAAACTGGTCTGAAAACAGTGATAGTAAAATTCGTATTGAAGAGCGCATGATGCTGCAGGCCAATATTACAAGCCGCGATTCAGAAACACCAAGACTTTCTATCCACGCCCTAAATGACATAACAGTCGGCGGAACCGAAGTTTCAAGATTGGTAGAGCTTGAAGCATCTGTAAATCAAGTTCATCTCACCAATTACAGGGCGGATGCGGTAATAGTATCGACCGCTACTGGTAGCACCGGATATGCCCTCTCGGCAGGAGGTCCTATTGTTTTTCCCGAAGCAAAAATGATGATTCTCCAACCTGTTGCTGCCCATACTGGCCTAAGAGACGGGTTAATCCTCGCTCCAGACTCATTAATAGAATTTGAAGCCTCAAGCAACTATCAAGCCTCAATCAGTGCTGATGGATTTGTTGATTCTGTCTTATCAGAGGGAGAAAAGATTTCGATAAAGAAAAGTGAATACACAGCAAAATTCTTGAGAGCAGAGCAACCAGATTTTTTTTACACAGCGCTTAATATGCGGCTAGGGTTGGCATATAGATCGCAAAGACCCCCAGAATAGTAAAGGACTAACCTGTGAATCCTGAATCAGTACAAATACTTGAAACGCAAAATGTGTTCAACGGAAATATCATTAACGTCAAAGTGGATAAAATCTCCGACCAGCATAATAGGTTGATGGTTAGAGAAGTCGTCGAACACAAACCCGCTGTAGCTATAGTACCTATCGACAATGATGACAACATCATAATGGTAAGGCAATACAGGCATCCAGCGTCACTAAATCTTCTTGAGATACCAGCAGGGATTATTGAAGATGGTGAGGAACCAGATGTTACAGCCTTACGTGAACTACAAGAAGAAATAGGCTACACCTCAACTAATCTGAGATTACTTGGAGGATTTTGGTCAAGCCCAGGATTTACCGACGAGTACATGTATGGATATGTCGCCCGTAACCTTGTTGAAAGTCACCTGCCAGCAGATGAAGATGAAGACATTAGCGTCGAAAAAATTCCGATTGCAAAAATAGAGCAACTAATTAAGTTAGGCGAAATACAAGATGCAAAGTCAATAGCCTTGTTACTAATGGCCACTCATTTATTCTAAAACCCACAGATATTAAATTTCTTAAGGATCCAGCATGTCAAAACTACCCGAAATGTTGAAGTACGTAGATCAAATAGAAAATGAAATAGTCAAATTAGAACAAGCACTTGTTCAAATTCCCTCAGTTAACACCGGCTTCATGCCAACTGGAAACGAAACTCCTGTCTGCGAATTTATCAAGACCTGGCTAGAGGAAACTGAAATTGACTGTGAAATCCTGGAAGCAACGCCAAATAGGGGAAACATAATTGCAAATTTGGAAGGAGAATCCGGAGATATAGGATTGCTGTTCATGTCTCATACAGACGTCGTCCCTGTGGAAGACGAACAGAAATGGACATACCCACCGTTCAGCGCGCATCTGCAAAACGGCAGAATATATGGACGAGGGGCTTCAGACTGTAAAGGTCTTTTAACTTCTCAACTCATTGCCATTAAACTTTTAAAAAAATTCGGTGTGCGATTGAAAGATACTTTATCCCTTGTCTCATGTGCCGACGAAGAGCATGGTGGTAGATACGGTTTTGGATGGTTGGCTGAAATGTATCCTGAAAAACTGAAAGCTCCCTATGCAGTAAACGAGGGTGGTGGAGTTCCCATAGAAGCCGCAGGGAACCTCACATACACACTTGGAGTAGGAGAAAAGGGCAGGTTACAAGTTGAAATCAACATTACAGGAACCAGTGCACATGCTTCGCTACCATGGCAGGGTGAAAACGCACTTTACAAGCTATCAAAGATTTTGGAACGACTTGAAAATTATGAGCCTGAATTAGACACATCAACAAGTTTTTTCCAACATCTGTCTACTTTTGCCATAGAACATAAGCCGTCACCAGATAACATAGATGAAATCGTGTCAGAACTTGAAGATTCAGACCCGAGACTAGCATCAATGATTAAAGCCCTATCAAGAATGACTATAACTCCAACCATGATAAACGGAGGGATAAAGTCAAACAGTGTGCCAGAACAAATAAATTTAACATGTGATGTTAGGACCATCCCACACCAAAGTGAGGACTATCTAAGGCAGGAACTAGATAAGATCATATCTGGCATCCCGGGAGTGAATTACGATATAGATTACATGGCGATTCCCAATTCCTCTGAATTTGAAACTGAGTTGATGGTAAATTTGCAAAAAGCAACGAGAGAATCTTTAGACCGAGAAGATATTCAGTTTGTCCCTGCGATTAGCAATGGATTTACCGACTCCCGTTTCACAAGACCACTGGGGGTAACAACATACGGATTCACCGGAACACATCCGGATGATAATCCTATGTTAAGCAATGTACATGGTACTGATGAATCCATAGGAGTTAAGAGTTTGGTGTCAGGAGCCAAAATAATGCTGCACTTAGCCTATACAATGCTAGCAGTCGAAGATGAAGGCTAAGATCATTGTCTGATGACTTCACCGTATTTGAGTAACTCTTCCGTGAGACTTGCTCCTAATCCTGGACCATCAGGAATATGTAATCGGCCCTGACTTATAATTTCTGAAGGATCCATAATCTTTGATCTCCAATCAACCTCAGCAACCGCGTGTTCTAACTTATATGATGACGAAACCGCAGCTGATACATGAGCTGAAAGCAATAATGAGACAGGTCCGGAAGGACAATGCATAGAAAATCCCACAGACTTCGAGACGGCCATATTAGCTATCTCCACCGCTTCAGCCGCTCCCCCGCAATATTTAACATCGGGCATCAAAATATCTAATCCTCCGACCTCCAACAAGTTTTCAAAAAAAAGTAAACCATATCCGCTCTCCCCTGCCGCAATCGGAATTGGCACATCCTGTGCTATTTCACATAATTCCTCAATATAATCCACAGGATCAACAGGCTCTTCAAACCAAGAGACACCCAACCTATTGAGTTTATCTGCAACTTCAAAAGCCGTATCAATGGTGAACCGACCATGGCAATCTACTAGTATTTCACATGAGTCACCAACAGACGACCTAATCTCTTTCACCCTTTTAATTCCTAATTCAGCGACCTCAAGCAACGCGTTACCACCAAGTGCTCTGTTCACTTCATCAAATGGGGCACATTTAATTGTGGTATACCCTAAGTCCACCGCACGTTCAGCCATCTCTGCAAAAGCGGACGGTGACCGGTCAGTTGCAAACAAGGATCTATTAATATTGGCATACAGATCAACTGACTTTAACCCATTACCTCCAAGAAAATTTTGAAGTGGCATCTGGTCTTTACACGATCGTATTTGAATAAGTCCATTGGCCATTGCACTGCGCATGACCGCGATATTATTCCTGCCATTTAAAGTGTTATCTATACCTAAAAGTCCGTCCAGATCAGATAACCGTCTAATCCTAACGCCTTCATTCTGCTGCACGAAATCAACTATAAGTTTCGCCACATTTCCAGAACTGTTACCGCACGAGAACTCTACAACTGTCTGAACTCCATCCACGTCTGTCATAAGAGCGCAATACCAATCCGTTTGTAAAGTGGCAGGAAACACCACGATCTTGACGGACTTTAGTGATATATCTAACAAGATATCATTCATGCTACGAATCATACCTTCAATACAGAAATACTCAATAAGTACATTTTATAACAGGTAGATAGGATCAATCGATAATATCAAAATAGTCTTAAAAACCACAATATGTGCAGAATCGAACGTATAGTATTGGCAGATATTGGGCAAAATGGTAAACTCCTAGAAAATTGTGATCAAATCAGGATAATGAGCAACTATGGATGGGGTAATCCTCCACAAAAAACTACATTCCAAGCACTCAACCATGATAGTCGCATTCGCAGGATGGCCTGATGCTGCTGAAGCGGCTACTCGTGCAGTACGATATCTGATAAGAAAACTTCCTGCCCAAAAAGTTGCGGAAATAGACTGTGAAGATTACTACGATTTTACGCTAACTCGCCCTCAGTCTAGGATGAATAGAAACAAAGAAAGAATTATTAAATGGCCTACTAATGAATTCTTCAGTTATGTGCCAGAAAACGATCCAGACAATGGGATCCTTCTCTACGTTGGAACCGAACCGAACTTGAAGTGGAGAACATTCTCCAAGGCCATCATGGACGTTGCAAACTTAGCAGGCGTTGAGTTAATCCTATGTCTAGGTGCGCTATTAGATGCGGTACCTCATACAAGACAAATTAAAGTAACAGGAAGAGCCAGTAATTCTGAGCTAAACCAAAAGGCTCAATGGTTCGGAATCAAGAACTCTGCCTATCAGGGTCCCACCGGAATACATTCCGCCTTCGCACAATTATGCGATGAACAAAATATGCCTCATGCAAATATATGGAGCCATTGCCCTCACTATGTTCAAAGTTCGCCCAACCCTGTGGCAAGCTATGCTCTATTGGAGCGTCTGAAAAGCTTCGTTGAGCTGAACATTGACTTCGAAGAACTATCTCTTGCTGGACAAGCATTTAGCGAGGAAATCTCTAAGGCTATCGACAAACAACCTGACGTTAAATCCTATGTGTCGACTCTGGAGGCTCAATTTGACCAGGCGCCAGATCCTAGTGAGGAAATACCTGCTGGCCCGGACATGGTTAGTGAAATCGAAAACTTCTTAAAAAGCCAATCAAGTGGCTCTGACCCGCTGTAGTTAGCGTACGCCCCGGGATCCACAATCACAAATCCCGCACCACTACCATTCGCAGCAATGAGCAAGTAGAATCATAAGAATTGAAACCTCACTACAATCCAGACACATTAACTCTTAAGCAAACCCTCATGGACCTGCACATTGAACAGCTCTTCCATACAAACTGAGCATCTCAAAATCAGTTACCGTGAACTAGGGAAAGGAGACTCCAACCTTGTCCTAATCCACGGGCTTGCCTCTAACCAACATATTTGGGATCTAGCAGCTCCACTCTTGGCCGAATCCTTCCATATTTATACATACGACCAAAGAGGCCACGGAACAAGTGAGAAACCAAACTCAGGTTACGATTTCTCCACGGTCACCCAAGACCTTCATTCCTTCCTCCAACTTCTAAAAATCCAAAACCCAATCTTAGTCGGGCATTCATGGGGCGGCAATGTGGCCCTGAATTATGCCGCCAAATATCCTGACATGATTCGGGGTGTCTGTTTGGTGGATGGGGGCTTCATCGAAATTTCCCGAACACCTGGCAACAGTCTAGAAAAAGCTCTTATACAAATGGCACCACCAGACTTCACCAACTTCACGCGTCGCGACTTCATCAGTCGGATCCAATCACGTGACTGGGGAGAACAGGATGAAACCTCACGTGCCGCTAACCTCGCAGACATAGTACTGTCAAATTTCGACACTCATTCAAACGATCAAATCACACCGAAATTCAAACGTTCAAACCACCTTCAAGTCATCAAGGCCTTCTGGGAACACAAACCATCAAAGCTTTTTGAAAAAATCCAATGCCCTGTTCTATACCTACCGGCAAGGATGCCCGATAATGACCCACATCGAAGCCTTATAAGAGAACAAATGATTGATTTGGCTACTATCTCCTTGAAAACCTTTAAAACGATCTGGTTTGAAAACAGCATCCACGACCTACCAATACAAAAACCAGAGCGCCTTTCAAAAACCATATTGACCGAAGTCACCAACAGTTTTTTTGATTAACTATTTACTAATTCCTGCAGGCAATAATTTTTAACGACCCAGCAAAGACTATTCTGTATTTAACGTTCTGGAAAGTAAAACTAAATTTTGTCATGGAATCCCCTTAAATCGTCTTATGAATCCCGCCAGCCTCAAATCATATTAGGCAGCAAATTCTTTTGCCAAAAAATAGTACGGCACATTCCAGGTTCCACTCAGGCCTAAATCAACCAGTGCTTTTGTACCATATAGTCTTTTAACAATTCCTAATTCCCCTTTATGTGGGCCACCCAACACATCTCCCACATAGATCACCGCCTGACCAGTATCAACATCCAAAGCATTCTGCATAACTGCTAGCGATCCAAGATCTTCCGAATACGGAAAAGCCATCTGTCTGTTATCTGTCATACTGTTCTCCATCTAAGGAATGTTTACTAAACAAATTAATTAGAACAATTTTAGAACAGAACAATTGTTCTGTCAAATGAGAAGCTTATTTCCAAGAAGCTATCTTTGATACAATCGTGGAAAGCAGTGTTCAGCAAAGTAAGAGTAACCGCTAGCTATGGATAGATTGAGAAACAAAATAGCCTTGATCACCGGGGCCGCCAAGGGACAAGGTGCATATGAAGCCGATATTTTCGCTTCAGAAGGGGCAACAGTAATACTAGCCGACGTCGATATACAAGCATGCAAAGCCATACAGAAAAAAATAGAGTCTGCTGGTGGAAAGGCTATTTCTCTGCATCTCGATGTCACCAGTGAATCAGACTGGAAAAGATGTGTCAGGGATATCGAAAGAACATTCGGAGGGCTAAACGTCTTGGTGAACAATGCGGGAATCTACAGCCGCGTTCCTATACTAAAGTCCTCAGTCAAAGAATTTGAACAAATCATCGATGTGAATTTGAAAGGTGTTTTTCTAGGAACGAAATATTCCATCCCTCTGATGCAAATATTCGGTTCAGGTTCAATCGTAAACATATCTTCAACTGCCGGTCTAGTAGGTAACCAGGGCGGAGGAGCATACGGTGCATCAAAAGGAGGGGTTAGACTATTCACAAAATACACAGCAATACAGCATGCTAAAGATAAAATAAGGGCAAATTCAGTTCATCCCGGACCCATTGATACTGACATGATTGCGGAAAACCTGTCCACTCGAGAAGGAAGAGCCTCTTCTGTATCAAAAATCCCGTTAGGAAGAATAGGAAGTAGCAAAGACGTTGCCATGGCCGTTATGTTCCTAGCTTCAGACGAATCATCTTTCGTCACAGGGGCAGAAATAATTGTTGATGGCGGACTGACGGCCCAATGATAAACCCCTGGGCTCATGATAAACAAAAATATATTGACCAACTAGTCACTTTGGAAAAATTTTCTCAATAACAAACGGTTAATTACAAATGAACGATATTGATTGCTATATTCTGGCCGCCGGCATGGGAACTCGTATGAATTCCAATTTACCAAAAGTTCTGCATAAAATATGTGGAACTGAAATGGTCAACCTCGTAATAAAAGCCGCTAGTAAATCAGGCATTATAAGCCTTACTGTTGTGGTCCCAAAACAACACGAGAAACACAGAGAATCAATAGGCAGCTCTGTCAAATACCGAATACAAACCCACAGAAAAGGTACAGGGCATGCTCTTCTAAACGCGAAGCCAGACGCTATCGATTCCAATCTCACAGTCGTGCTAAACGGTGATATCCCTCTTATTAGTGAACGAACTATTACTAGAATAGTTGACCAACATAAAAAGAGTAGCAATATCCTAACATTGGCTACTTCCAACATTGACGCCCCTCAAGGATACGGAAGAATATTGCGAAATAGCACTGGTGAAATTGAAGCGATCGTAGAACATGCTCAAACAAAAAGTAGCGATCTCGATTCAATAAAAGAAATCAACGCTGGAGTCTATTGTTTTGATAGTCACTGGATTTGGAACTCATTAAAAACCTTGGAACCGGCGCCTAACGGAGAATATCTACTAACTGACTTGGTGAAATTAGCATACGAAGAAGGGAAGTCAGTCGGGGCAGTCACTATAAATAGTGAAGAAATAAAAGGTGTAAACGATCGAGTCCAATTATCCGAAGTAGAACAAATCGTCCGCAATCGAATACGAAAAGCTGTAATGTTGAATGGAGTCACGTTGACTGATCCAAACTCCACGTATATCGACGACAATGTAATTATCGATTCTGACACCACCATACTGCCTAACACTCATATCACAGCAAACAGTAGAATAGGCAGCAATTGTAATATTGGCCCGAACACAATCATTCGAGAGTCAACTATTGGGAAAAACTGCAAAATCACATCCACAGTTGTAGATAAATCATTGATTCATAATAACGTTTCGATTGGGCCATTCAGTCACATCAGAGAAGGCTGCATTATCGAAGATGAAGCAGAGATAGGCAACTATACCGAAATTAAAAATAGTCGGATTGGCAAACGTACAAAATCAGGCCACTTTTGTTATTTGGGTGACGCAGATGTAGGCAATAATGTTAATATTGGAGCAGGCACAGTAACCTGTAACTATGACGGAATTTCCAAACACATTACCAAAATTGGGTCTGGGTCGTTCATTGGCAGTGACACTATGTTAGTTGCTCCGATTGAAATAGGGGAAAGAACAATAACAGGGGCAGGATCGGTGGTAACAAAAAACGTTCCTCCTGATTCCAAAGCTATTGGAATGCCTGCCAGAATAAAGTCTGGAGGTCGGCGAAAACCGTAATTTATTTGCAATTAGACACCAATATCACAATATGGCTTGTACTTGGAGTATCCACTGTTCTATTTATATTGATTTCTTTTGCCAAATCGGCCTCCTCCGTTATATCCGCAGAGACGGTATACATATGGAGAACCGAGGGGCGGGACGGTCTATCCAAAATTGAAAACCTCTTCCGGCGTAGTGATCAGTCACAGTCCGCTTTTTCGATTTTAAAGATAGTGTTTCTGACCATAGTGGTTTTGGCTTCGAACCTAATTTTCGTCTCCGAACCATTTCATTCCAATGGAGGAAACTTACTGCAAATTGGGATGATCTCCTTAATATCATTGGTATTTTTAGGATTAATTGAGACCGTATCAAGAATACTCGTTCAAAACAACGGACCTCATATTTCAACTGTCATTTACATTCCAATTTCTCTGATAGGACTGATACTTAGTCCCATCACACGATCGCAAGAGAGAATATTGGAAATGAGTTCCCCTTCTCAAAATGATGACACTGGGCCTAATGGAGGATCTACCGGCAGCATCACGATGCATCTCGACGACCAAGGTGAGCCTTTAGAAGAACACGAAGTAAGGATGATACGAGGAGTTTTTAAACTCGATAAAACCGTCGCTCGTGAAATAATGGTTCCAAGAGTTGACGTCACAGCAATGGACATCACAACTTCACTAGATTCTGTTGTGGATACTATGTTGAGTAGTGGTCATAGTAAAATACCCATTTACAGGGAAGATCTAGATAGAATCGAAGGCATTGCCCATAGTATGGATATACTCCGTTTTCTATCGGACGCAAATGGAACGAGATCTATCAACCTTGAGCAATGTTTAAGACCTGTCATCTTCATCCCTGAATCTAAAACATTAGAAGATTTGCTGACTGAGTTTCAGGAAAAACGAATGCAAATGTCCATTGTGATCGACGAGTACGGTGGAGTCTCCGGCTTGGTTACAGTAGAAGACCTCGTAGAAGAAATCGTCGGTGAGTTACACGATGAATTCGATCGCGGCGAATCAGAAATCCGAAAAATCAGTGATACCGAATATTACATGGACGCCGGCATAGATATTGATGATATCACCCAAACTATAGGCATTCCTTTTGAAGGAGAAGGATTTGATACTATTGGTGGATTTGTCCTACATCAGTTGGGTAAAATCCCAAGTCCAGGAGACGAATTTTCGTACAATGGCCTCAACATCCAAGTCATATCAACTTTGGGTCGACGATTGAAATCACTAAAAATAACCACTACCACAC
>CAYTAN010000015.1:3550-12585 GCA_964435605.1 uncultured Dehalococcoidia bacterium | reverse complement strand
GCTAGAATCGCAAAATACAAAATATTTAGCAAAATACTGAGGAAGTTTCCAATAAAAGAGAACATTAGCTATTACCTAATTCTATTGACCTTTCATAAGCTGACCGAACAGCATTGATGACCGAGGCTCTAAAACCGTCGTTTTCCATTGACACCAAGGCCTCGATAGTCGTTCCCCCTGGTGAGGTCACCATATCTTTTAGCACAGCGGGATGACTAGAGCTATCTTGCACTAATTTCGTACTACCGAGAACTGTTTCTAGGGTCAATTCTCTAGCCATATCTCTACTCATTCCCAAATACACACCAGCATCAATTAGAGCTTCAAGAAACAAGAACACGTATGCAGGGCCACTTGCGCTAAGAGCGGTAGACATATCAATTAATTTTTCATCTGCAACGTAATATTCCTTGCCCAATGTTTTGATTACATTTGATATATTTTCACGATCTGATTTAGACACGCTTTCTGTTGCTGTCCAAACAGTCATACCGCTGCCAATTTGAGCAGGTGTATTTGGCATTATTCGCACAATTGATTGATGGGACAACCCATTTTTGAGTGTCTCGGCATTTATGCCTGCAACAATCGAAGCAACCGTCCTTTCTGGCTGAATGAGTCCATTAAAATCAGAGAAGACGTGACGCAACACCTGCGGCTTAACTGCGATCACAATAATACCTTCCGTATCGATAAGATCTGCGTTGCTTGATGTAGTACCGATGTGATATTGAGATTCCAAGTAAGACCTTCGATCATGGACTGGCTCGCTTACTATCACCTCTTCAGCCTGTGCCAGTGACGATTTCAGAATACCTGCAACTAGAGCCTCGCACATAACTCCACCGCCCACAAAGGAAATTTTCATAGTAGACAACCTCTGTAAATTAACAACTCAATCGAATGTTATGGTAAATAACTGTCACTAACCAGAGAAATAGCCACCTTTATCGATTCCATCATACTAACGTGATCTGCAATACCCTTTCCAGCAATGTCGAACGCGGTGCCATGATCCACTGACGTTCGAATAAAAGGTAACCCTAAGTTAACGCTTACGCTTCGTTCCCAATCATGGACTTTTATGGGTATATGTCCTTGATCATGGTACATAGCCAAACAAACATCAAACTTACCATCGATATTCTGATTAAAAACAGTGTCTGCCGGAACAGGCCCCTCAACCAGTACACCATTTGCCTTGGCTTCTTGTACCGCTGGCCGAATTTCATCAAATTCCTCGTCTCCCAGAAGGCCACCATCACTTGCATGGGGATTTAACGCAGCAACCCCAATCCTAGGCTCAGGATATCCCCATCTTTTGAAATGCTCATTTGTAAGCATAATTTTTCCGAGCACATTTTCCTTGGTAACATAATCGCACGCTATCCGAAGCGATCTGTGGGTAGTGAGATGTACTACTCGGAGTTGTCTTGCCATGAGCATTGTTGCAACATCTTTAGCCCCGGTCTGGCTCTGAAAAATCTCCATATGGCCAATATCCTTGTGGCCAGCAAGATTACATGCTTCCTTGTTAATAGGCGCGGTACAAATAGCCTGTATAGCCCCAGTCGCGGCCAATTCCCCAGCTTTCAGAATCCACTCAACAGTAGCGTTTCCTGACTGTTCCGACAATTGACCGTAGGTTATAGCTGAATAATCTAAATTATTTAAATCTAATACTTCGACCTGACCATAGTTACCGTCAACATCTTCCAATGTTTGTAACTTCACCGCCTTGAGATCGGACTTTATCAACCTAAGAGCATCATTCATCGCATCAGTATTTCCCACGACAAATGGCCTACATTTTTCGTACATCGCAGGATCTATCAGTGTTTTCGCAGTGACTTCTGGGCCAATACCTGCTGCATC
This sequence comes from uncultured Dehalococcoidia bacterium, assembly GCA_964435605.1. Taxonomy (GTDB): domain Bacteria; phylum Chloroflexota; class Dehalococcoidia; order Lucifugimonadales; family UBA826. The sequence continues at coordinate 10,710 of CAYTAN010000015.1, read as the reverse complement.
ACCCATAGTTATAGCTAAAAATGGCTTATCATTCATTCATCAACCTTTCGAGTTCAAAACTGCACACAAAGATTATTCGCACTTGTTGTATCCGCAATCTGGGCAGCTCAAGCAACCTTCTTGGTGCAAGAGGTAACCTGAGCATTCAGGACATTTAGCTCCGCTAGGAATATTTGGATCATTCTCCAATGATGAATTAGTCGACGACGGAAATAAACCCAACTGTTCAGAACTACCTGCTACGGAGTATTTCGGCATATCTGGATCCTGTAATAAATGCCTACTCAGAGCTAATGCGACAGCATCAGGAGCAGACCTGACAAGCGTTCCTCCATCCCAAGCAGGGACGTCGGTAATACCTTTAAGCTGATCAATTATTTGAGACGGATCTATTCCAGCCCTTAATGCCATTGATGAAAGCCGAGCAATAGCCTCCAGATACGCCGAATCACTACTACCGGACTTTCCTAAGGTTGCAAATACTTCAAATGGGTGTCCCTCTTCGTCAAAGGTTATATTGACAAACATCGTTCCATGACCGGTTCTAACTCTATCAGTGACGCCCATTACTGATACTGGCCTCTGCCTGGGAACTTTGAGGTAATCAGGGTCAATATCATCATTTTCTGACTTGCTACTGCCGGTTTCCAAAACTTGCATAGATTTGGACCCATCCCTGTAGACAGTAACGGCCTTACACCCTGTCTCCCACGCTAGCAAATACGCATCTTTGACGTCTTGTATCGTAGCCTCATTTGGAAGATTTATAGTTTTGGACACAGAATTAGTCACATGCTTCTGCCACACAGATTGCATTTTTATGTGAGCTTCTGCTGAAATTCTCATTGCGGTCCTATAAATCGATGCATCAATACCATGGTCACCCATGATTTTTTCAGCATTTTCAGGGTCCTGAATAATCTCCTGAAGAACATCTCTAACGGCCTGTTCAGAACCAAGAACGTTTTCTAAACTTTCACTTATAGAAGCTGGTGCATCTAAAAGCCTAGAGCTAGTGCCTTCATGATCTTCCCACAAAACGTTGGACCACCAAGCCATGGCAAAATGAGGTTCTATTCCGCTTGAACATCCAGCTATCCTACTTATAGTTCCAGTAGGGGCGATAGTAACAACGCTGGCATTTCTCACAGGAGGCAATCCCCATTCTTTAAGAGCGGACTCTTCATACTGAGGAAATGGTCCACGCTCTTCAGCAACCTTTGCCGACTCGTCCCATGCTGTCCTATTAAGAAATGCTCCTAATTCATCAGCAATCTCAAGAGCTTGATCAGAATCATACGAAACGCCCATTCTAACTAGAGCGTCAGCCCAACCCATCACCCCCAACCCTATCCGTCTGGTGTCTAAATTAACCTCTCTCAACTGTGGTAATGGAAAAGAATTTACTTCAATAACATCGTTCAAAAATCTTACTGCCGTCCTGGTTGTTTCCTCAAGAGCTTCCCAATTAAAACCAGCTTCAGTAACATGCAAGTCTAAGTTAATTGATCCGAGGCAGCAATTCCCATAATTCTCTAAAAATTCCTCCCCACATGGATTACTAGTTTTTATCCTTCCCATTTGTGGATTGGGAGCCGTTTCCCAGACTCTATCTACAAAAACTACACCTGGATCACCAGTCTTCCAAGCTGACTCAGCTATTTCGTCCCATAGCTCACGTGCCTTAACTGTTCCAAATACTTCATTAACAGGACCATCTCCTACATCCCGCGGATTCACTAAAGCTATTTCTTCATCATTTTGAACTGCCTTCATAAATTCATCGGTTATTTGAACTGATATATTGAAGTTCTGAAGAGTGTCGTCATCGTCCTTACAATGAATAAATTGCCTGATATCCGGATGATTAACCATCAGTTGGCCCATATGTGCTCCAAGCCTAAAAGCACCTTGCGTCAATGTAGCCCCAACCGCAGAAAACAATTTCATTACAGCAATGGGGCCGCAAGCCTGTCCATGAGTTGTAGATATTTTGTCTTCTCTGGGCCTTAAATCTGATAATCCAAATCCAATACCTCCTCCCCATTTCTCAATCATGGCAGCGTCATTAGCAACCTTCATTATCGACTGAATATTATCTTCAGGGGAAACAACGAAACAAGCAGACAAACACCCCCTACCTGTCCCTGCATTGACAAGTGTTGGAGAATTCGGCAGAAACTTCAAACTGGACATCACATCAAAATATTTCTGTCTATATTCTTCACGTTTCTCTTCTGGTTCCCCGATAGAGACAGCGCTAGAGACCCGTTCAAATAGGCCCAATTCGTCTTCAACAGGCTGCCCGTCATCACCTTTTCTAAGATATCTTTTGGCTATTATGAAACGTGCGTTTTCAGACAAAGGTAACCCATCGCCGACAATCTCTTCCTCTTCCACGGTTACTTGATCTACCTCAAGTAATGAATTGGTAACAGCATCGGCCACATCGTTAGTCACCCCAGCAGAGTGAAGGGCCTTAACAACGTCTTTTATTATTTCTGTACGACCATCATCACTTGCCGAACTAGATCCTCCTGAAACTACATCCTGTGTCATTAACCTAACTCCTACAGACAATTACCTTTTAATCAAACTCCAAAACTAGCAACACATGTGATAGCTAGATATTCAAACATCGCCCACCATTGCTAAGTTTAGCACATTTGAGCTAATTCAAGACGGTCTTAAGAACCCGCAATACGACGCTTTGGCTTACGCCCTCTTCGTCTTTTACCCCGAACCGTTAAATCGTCACCATCCAAAAACGAAAGCTGCTCTATGCCCTCTTGTAGATCTTTTGGTTCTAGCAACGCGTCTACCTCGTCTTTAAAGCTTTCAATATCACGAAAGTCTCTATAAACACTGGCGAATCTTATATAGGCAACGCGATCAAGATTTCTTAATCGATCCATCACCATTTCTCCAATAACCCGAGACGATATCTCTGCTTTGCCAGAATTGGCCAATCCAATCTCTATTTCCTCAATATTTTTTTCTATACTTCCAATTGGAAGAGGCCTCTTAGCACAAGCATTTTTCATACTAGACCACAATTTATCTCGGGTAAATTCCTCCCTTCGACCATCACGTTTAACCACCGACAAAGCTCTGGTCTGCACCTTCTCGTAAGTGGTGAAACGTAAGCTACACCTCAGACATTCCCTACGACGCCGTACGCTCTCACCAGAATCTCGTGAATCAATTACTTTTGAGTCGTCATCACTGCAAAAAGGACAATACATGAGAACCTATTCCATTGCTAAATAATAGCTAGAGGGCTCGAATAACTTCGTTAAAAACTACAACCAGTCGTGCCACTGCCAACAACTTACACCACATATAGGTGTGTGTCAACGGCGTTTATCGCCTAATTCAAGTGTTTTTCATCCTACAGTAGAGATTGAAATAACTGCACTCAGTTACTCAATTTTAATTAAGCAAAATCCAGAATAAATCTTGATTTCAAACTATTATCTACGCAAGAACGGCGGCAAATCCAGAGAATCTTCATTCATTTCCACACGGTTCACGGCTTCAACGGTTTTAGCCATATCCCTTTCCAACAACGTTTCAGTAGTGGGGAATCCCGTGGCAATAATCGTCAACTTAATTTCATTCTCCATTTTCGCATCAGTAGTCATGCCAAAAATTATGTTCGCTTCAGGGTCAACGACCCTCTGTATAACCTCTGCGGCCTCATGAAGCTCGGTCAATTTTAAGTCGCTACCTCCAGTTATGTTGAATAGAACACCATTTGCACCTTCAATAGATACATCCATTAATGGGTTTGTTATCGCCTGCTGTGCCGCATCCCGGGCTCTACCTTCGCCAGAACCCCAACCAATGGACATCCATGCCGGCCCTGCATCCCTCATAATACTTTGAACGTCAGCAAAGTCCAGGTTTATGTCTCCTGCGTTGGTAATCAGCTCCGTAATTGACTGAACTCCAAGACGAAGAACATCGTCAGCTAGCTTAAAAGCATTCTCAGCGGTAACCTCCTCTTTGGCCACAACACTAAGGCGCTGGTTGGGTATTACCAACAGTGTGTCCACATTCGTTTCCAATTTCTCTATCCCGGCCTGAGCCTGATTTGACCTACGAATACCTTCAAATGCAAAAGGTCTTGTAACCACTCCCACCGTTAGAGCTCCAGTTTCTCTGGCAATTTCCGCAATAATAGGAGCGGCCCCAGTTCCTGTTCCCCCACCCATACCGGCCGCAACAAATATCATGTCAGAATCCCTCATGATGTCATATATCTCTTCTCGACTTTCCTCAGCAGATGCAGAGCCTTTTTCGGGATTTCCTCCCACCCCCATACCGTTTGTCAACTGCTCGCCTATTCTGAGTTTTACTGGAACGTCACTCCTCATCAAAGCCTGTATATCCGTATTCATTACAATATATTCGACACCAGGCACCCGCTCTTTAAACATTCTTGAAACTGCGTTAGATCCTCCTCCTCCAACACCAATCACCTTGATTCGGGCGACGCCCTCTAGTTCTCTGCCATTAATCGTCATGTTACCCTCCGTCATGATCGCTATATTTATGTATTAAATAACTCTTTAATTTTTGAAATTAGTCCACCACTTCCATCGCTAACCACACCTCTGGTGTTAATATGCTTATTCTTCTGCAATGACCTCTCCTGCCTAGACGCATATAGAAGAATCCCAACCCCAGTCGAGTAGGCAGGAGACTCAAGCTCCTTTGACATACCTGAGAGATGAAAAGGCAATCCAATCTTTATATTGCAATTAGGAATGTATTTTTGAGCCATTTCGAAAAAGCCAGGCAGACCAGATGCACCACCTGTGATTACAACCTCGGCATCCAAGTTTTCTCTGATACCAGATTCTTGAAGTTTCAGATCAATCAATCGTATTAGCTCCATAGACCTTTCTCTAATTAGCTGACACATGTCTCGGCGATTAATAGAAGAACGAACATTAGAGTCGACAACTTGTGCGTCTATCAATTCACGCATATCTACTGAAGAGGGCTCCGTATTCCCATATCTCAATTTGATATTTTCAGCCTCAGAGAAAGTGGTGTTATATGTTAAACATATGTCGTTGGTAAACTGAAATCCGCCAACAGGAATAACTGAGGTATAGCCTATAGACCCTTTTTTGAAGGCGACTATATCTGTTGTGCCTCCTCCAATATCGACTATAGCTGCACCTTTTTCCTTTTGTTTGGCGCTTAATATAGCTTCACTACTAGCCAACGGTTCTAGAACCATAGCTTTGACGCTGATACCGGCAGAAGTGACAGAAGCCTCCAAATTCTTAACAAAGCTTGCTCCGGCTGTCACAACATGTGATGACACTTCCACACCGTTAGCATGCATACCGACTGGGTTACTTATGCCGTTGTAGCCATCGATTCGGTACGTTGCGGGTACTGCATGAATGACATTTCTACCGTAAGATTCCAAACCACCTGATATAAGCTGCGGAATTTTTTCAACTTCTTCGGAAGTTATAACACCATGGCTACCAATATCATCAAGTAGATCAACTCTATTATCGAAATCTATGTGAGAACCGGTGATCCCTATGTAAGCAGAACTAATAGGAGAATCAGTTTTTTCTCGTATTTCCTTAAGTGAGGACCCTATTGCCTGAGAAGTAAGATTTATATTCTCGACGTTCCCTTTCTTCAATCCAGAACAAGGCACCACACTATGGGCTATTACCTCAGGGAATTCCCCGTTCACTTTTCGTGCAACTATTGTGCAAATCTTAGTTGTCCCTATATCAATAGCGGTTATTGTCTCGTTCATTTGCATTCACTAACTCCCTTTGATGTACTCCCCATCTATATTTTCTCCGCCACCCTAAGTCTCACACTCCTACTGCGCGGATTTTCATTTACTTCCTGTATTTTTGGTTTTAACGCTCTTTTGTTCTTCAAGACCAAACTCGGGACGTGATCACATTGGCAAACAAAAATTTCTGGCGGGCAAATACATGCTTTACTTTCGTCTCGGAAAAAATTTTTCACCAATCTATCCTCAAGCGAATGGTAGCTAAGCACAGCTATTTTGCCACCAGATTCGACAAGATTTACCGCCGCATTTAAGCCATCTACCACATTGTCCAATTCACTGTTGACAGCAATTCTTAACGCTTGAAATGTTCTAGTGGCTGGATGAATCTTTCCATTTCCAGTCCCGGCGGCTCGTTTAATCAAAGCAACCAGCTTGTCAGTAGAAACAAGAGGTCTATTTCTAACTATAAGGTCCGCTATCTGTCGAGATTTTCTTTCTTCGCCGAGTTTGAAAAATATGTCTGCAAGCTGTTTCTTAGTCGATTTGTTTACTATGTCCGCCGCAGTAACATCCGCCGACTGATCGAATCTCATATCCAGCGGACCTTCCCCATTAAAGCTAAACCCTCTTTGCTTTGAAGCAAGTTGAAAAGAAGACAAACCTAAATCTAAAAGCACTCCGAAGACTGGATTAACTTCACCTTTTTTAGCTATTGCCTGCATATTAACGTAGTTACCATGTTTAAGAATCGATCTTTCATCAAACTCTTCCAATCTCTCCCTAGCTATATCAATAGCTTGGCTATCAGAATCTATTCCAAGCAATGAAATACTAGGATTCGATCTGAGTAGAGCGGCTGCGTGGCCGCCTAATCCCAACGTGGCATCCACCAAGAATCCTTCAGTGATAAATTCAAAGATTCCTATGATCTCATTCACCATAACTGGTACATGGATATGAAGTGACGTCTCCGAGCTCATACTAAGGAGGCTGCCCCTGCCTCATGTTAAAATTGTCTAACCCTGCCGGTGATCCTCAATCAGACCTGATTTAGTGTCACAATTTTGAGATACAAACTGCAAGGTGTTTTGAGTTCTGTTTTTGCTAACTTTAAAGTTGATATCTGGTTCTACAAAGTGGGTCATATGAGTAACGAGACTACATCAAATAATCGACTAGGAATCCTAACCATAAGTGACTCAGGATTTACGGAAAAACTTGATGATGTCAGCGGGGATCAAATCGAAACCTTGGCACAAAAAGCTGGATTCATAAAGCATCTCAGAGCAATTGTTCCGGATGAGGAAAATCAAATATCTGAAAAACTTTCTGATTGGTGTGATAGCGGCCAGGTAGACATAATATTCACGACAGG
>CAYTAN010000015.1:0-3450 GCA_964435605.1 uncultured Dehalococcoidia bacterium | reverse complement strand
ACCATATTGATTTCGCCCCAAGGTAATCGCTTTTCACATAAAAAAGCTATGGAATTTTCAGAAAACGAAAACATCATATTGATTTGTGGTCGTTATGAAGGATTTGATGAACGTATCAGGCAACACCTGGCCACAGATGAGATAAGTTTGGGTGACTTTGTCGTTAGTGGCGGGGAAATACCTGCGATGTTATTAATTGACGCAATATCTAGATTGGTCCCAAACGTAGTAGGCTCCGCTGATTCCATAGAAAACGACTCTTTTTTTAATGGTCTCCTTCAATTTCCTCAATATACTCGCCCTGCTTCTTTTAGAAACATGGAAGTTCCCCATGTACTATTGTCAGGTAATCATAGAGAGATCCGGAAATGGAGAGAAACTAAATCCATTGAAAAAACGTACAAAACTCGCCCAGATTTATTGGATAAATTAGAATTAACTCAGGATCAAAAAACCATAGTGGAATCGCTAGATGGTGATAATAAGTGACCTTTCTAATTTTGATTGGACGTCTATCATCATGCTTAGTATGACAAAGGCTTGAATTGGGGTTGCTAAAAGATTGGAGATATAGAGGATGCGCAGCAAAGACTTTTTGACAATATTGGACGTCGGTGATGGGGACGTTGAATCCTTGGTAAAAAAAGCATCGACAATTAAAAATGGGGCCACACCATTAGCTTTGTCTGGAAAAACCGCGGTCCTTTTATTCGAAAAACCGTCTCTACGAACAAGAGTAAGTTTTGAAGTAGGAATCAAGGAAATGGGCGGGACTTGTATATTTCTTGCCGGATCAGAAATTGGTCTCGGAACCCGTGAACCTGAATCAGATATAGCCAAAGTTTTAGACAGACTAGTGGATGTTATCGTAGCGAGGGTATTCTCCCATTCTAGCCTAGAAAAATTAGCAGAAAATACCAGTCTACCAATAGTAAATGCATTATCAGACCGAGCACATCCCTGCCAAGCAATCGGGGATTGCCTGACAATCTATGAAAATAAAGGACATTTGAAGGGGCTAAAAGTATCCTTTATTGGTGACGGAAATAATATCGCTGGCAGCCTGGCCCTAGCCAGTTCACTTGCTGGAATGGATTTCACCATAGCATCTCCCGAAAGATATAAATTACCCTCGGATATATGGGCCTTGGCTACCAGCATATCCGCGAAAAATGGGACTAATTTACAGTGGACACCCGATCCATCACAAGCCGTTGAGAATGCGGATGTAGTTTATACAGATGTGTGGGTAAGCATGGGTGATGAAGATGAAAAAGAGGAACGTATAAATACTTTTTCTTCATACCAAGTCAATGAACAATTAGTCAGCAAAGCTAAGAAAGACTTTATATTTATGCATGATATGCCTGCACACCGGGGGGAGGAGATATCGGAGAATATGCTTGACCACAGTAACTCGGTAGTGTACCAACAAGCAGAAAATCGCCTACATGCTCAAAAAGCGATATTAGCAGATTTATTCGGCTTCTAAGTTACCGTCTCAAAACAATTATTAATATTCTGTTCGTGAGGGAGAAAATTCAATTATGCAAGCCTCACAAGTTATAGAAGTGAAACCGGTGGTTGCCATAATCGGCCGTCCTAATGTTGGCAAATCCACGCTATTTAACAGAATCACAGGCCGAAGAAACGCCATAGTTTCCGACACACCAGGAACGACGAGAGATCGAGTCGTTTTGGAATCGGAATGGTCAGACTACCCGTTTATTTTAGTCGATACAGGCGGCATGGATTTATTCCCGGATGACGAGATCTGGAGCCAAGTGGAGATTCAAATACAGTACGCCATACAAGAATGCGACATCATCGTCTTCCTTGTGGATGTATCTGATGGCATCACTGAGACTGATCGTGAGGTATCGGATGTATTACGAAAATCAGGTAAGCCGATCATTTTAGCTGGTAACAAAATGGACAATGAATCCAGATCTGCAATGTTGAGTGAACTTTATGAATTAGGAATGGGAGATCCAGTTGGAATCAGCGCGTACCACAACATAGGGGTTGATGATCTCATGGCATCAATAATAGATAAGTTTCCCGATACTCCTGGTTCTCCAGAACCCGAATCTGACCTAAGATTAGCTATCGTTGGTAGAACAAATGTTGGAAAATCAATGCTAATTAATGCGATGACGGGTGAAAACAGAGCAATTGTTAGCTCCATCGCAGGAACCACAAGAGACTCTCTAGACAGTTCAATCGTTTACCAAAACCAAAAGATTCAATTGATTGATACAGCAGGTATCAGACGACGGGGGAAAATAGATCGAGGAATAGAAAAGTATAGCGTGCTGAGATCCATGAAGGCGATAGATAGATGTGAGACAGCCGCCCTAGTCATAGACGCATCTGAGCACTCTACTGGCCAAGACACTCACATAGCAAGCTATATTCTGGATGCTGGTAAATCCATAGTTATTGTTGTGAACAAGTGGGATCTATCCAGAGAAGTAGGGCTAACAAAAAATGAAATGGAATCCGAAATTAGAAAAAGATATAAATTTGCACCTTATGCACCTATATGTTTCACATCTGCACTTAGAAGCAATGGCATTAACATTTTACTAGACACAGCTATAGATGCTAAGAAGGAATGGTGCAAAGAAATTCCCAGGGCAGAAATCAGAAAAACTGTTATGACAGCAGTCTCAGAACATATCCCTCCAACACACGGGAGAAAAGAACTCAAAATTTATAGTGCCTTGCAAGACAGCATTATGCCTCCAAGTTTTACATTCTTCGTGAATCATTCTGATATGGTTCATTTTTCATACAAGCGATATTTGGAAAATCAGTTACGTGATTCCTACGGCTTCAGGGGAAGTCCAATTAGAATGCGCTTTCAAGGCTGGAAAAAATGAATTCCCCAACTTCCTTATTAGCGGCAGCCCTAATAATATCCTCAGCATATTTAATAGGTTCTATTCCATTTGGTCTCTTGATAGGCAAAATTGTTAAAGGAATCGATATACGTGACCATGGAAGTGGAAGTACCGGAGCAACGAACTTATTGAGGATATGCGGACCAATTTGTGGGATTTCAGCTCTTATACTTGACATGAGTAAAGCAGTTATACCAATGATTGTGACAATTCACTTGCTCGAGGTAAGTAACTGGATCCACCCGTTCACAGGCATAGCCATAATATGTGGCCATAGCTGGCCAATTTACATCAAGTTCAAAGGGGGAAAAGGGATTGCTTCCGGATGGGCGGCATTATTTATCCTCTCCCCGATATCCGGGCTTATAGCAACGGCCACCGGATTGCCCATCATAGCCCTAACACGTTACGTATCTCTTGGATCGCTGGCAGGTTCAACTGCAGGATGCGCATCTCTGGTATTTTTATCTCTTCATAGCTTCGACAATCTATTAAAATTACCGACCAGCTACTTTTTTTTCGCTTTAGCAGGCTGGATGATAAC
>CAYTAN010000014.1:0-13175 GCA_964435605.1 uncultured Dehalococcoidia bacterium | reverse complement strand
AATTAGTTATATGTGGAGGAGGGCATGTCTCAAGGGCCATAGCCTCTTTAGCAAAGCCGCTTGAATTCAGGCTTTTCATCACTGATGATAGGGAGGAGTTTGCTAATTCAGAAAGATTTCCAGAGGCCGACATTATAATTCCGGAAAAGCCTGAAGATGCTCTGCCCAAACTTCCTATAAATAAGAACACATTCATAGTCGTCGCCACTAGGGGACATCGATATGATAACTCTGCCCTGTTGGCAGCCGCAAAAACTGATGCTCGATATGTCGGTTTAATGGGGAGCAAAAGGAAGACCATTTTAATATATGAAGACCTGATGCGGTCTGAGCTTACCATGGATCGAATAAGAGAAATACGTTCCCCCATCGGACTCGATATAAGTGCTAGAACTCCTGAAGAGATAGCTATCTCCATAATTTCTGAGGTTCTAATGTTCAGATTGGGAGGTAGTGGGACACCCATGAAATTGGATGACAAACAGATTGATCGGATCTCAAGAAAAGTCTCTCGAGAGTCCGTCGAGGCGTTATAGTATTTCTGCAAAAAAAATCGCAGCCGTTGTAACTGCCGCCGGATACTCGAGCCGTATGGGGACTCTGAAAGCGCTTTTGCCATGGATAGATACGACTTTGATTAATCATCATATCGATAGTCTAGAGGAGATAAGATGTGATGAAATCATAGTCGTTACAGGTTACAAAGCACCCTTAATAAAAGACTCGATTAAACATCGTTCAAATGTATTACTCGCGCACAATCCTGATTATGGGAGCGGTAGGGTTTCAAGTATTAAACGAGGGGTATCTGAGGTTTCAGATTACTGTGACGCGATTTTGTTAATCGGGGTAGATCAGCCTCGAAATTCAGGTATTTTATCTTTATTGATAGGTTCTCACTTTCAATCAGAGGCTTTGATAAGCTCTCCCCGTTTCGAGGATAAGGGCGGGCATCCGGTTATATTTTCAGGATGCTTGAAGTCTGAGTTATTGAAGATAACTGAGCGAAAGGAAGGGTTGCGTGAGATATTTAATAAGTATCGTAAAGATATGAATAAAGTTATATTTGATGATCCACTAGTCAGACTAGATTTGAACACTGATGATGATTATAAAATAGCCTATGAAAAGTATTGTAGATAAAGCTTGAGGCGCTTATCCTTCCCACTTTGCAACTAGCTTGTCTAACTCTTGAGAAAGATGATCGTGTTTCTGTCCCAGTTCAATAATTTTGTCAACATTTGAACTGTCGGTAGCTGATTGTAATTCTGACTCCACGTCACGTATGTTCTGTTCTAGTTCGTTGATCAGCGCTTCATAGTCTACAAGTTTTTCTGCGTTCTTTTTTGTGTTGCTAGTTTTTGTAGTTTGGCGCTTTTGTTTAGCCTTATTAGGGGATTCGACTTTTCGTTTTTGGGATTCTTTTATAAGGCTTGCCTTTTTGGATTTTTGAGCAGTCCATTCAGAAAAATCTCCGCGAAAAGCTGACACGGTCGTGCCATCAATACTCCATACGTTATCGGCCAAATAAGATATTAATTGCCTATCATGTGAAACAAATATGGTTGTGCCATCATATGCTTTTATCATTTGTTCTAGAGCTTCTCTGCTCTTAATGTCTAAATGCGTTGTAGGTTCATCGAGTATCAGTACGTTGGGTTCAGTGATTAACAGCCTTGCGAGCGCCAGGCGGCCTCGTTCACCACCACTTAAGGTTTCTACCTTGTCAAAAATTTCGTCTCCGCTAAAGAGGAACCTAGCCAGAAAACTTCTACCTTCTCCTATTGATAAATTTTTTATTTCTAATAATGCCTGCATGACAGTGAGATGCCCGGGTATTTCATCTGATCCTTGCCGGAAGTAACCTGTTTTTACATTGTGACCGAGCCTGGTAGAACCTGATAATGGAGGAGTTTCCCCAAGGATAGTTTTCAACAGTGTAGTTTTTCCGATTCCGTTATTGCCTATGATTGCGGTTGTACTACCACGATGTATCTCAGTGTCAGGGACAGAAAAAAGTTCTGTTATGGACTCGGACTTAAAACCCACTTTCAAGTTGTGAGTACTTAGGACTATTTCACCGGTCCGACTGGCATTGGAAGATCGAATATGTACGGAATCTTCTTTTGGTGGAGCTTGCAGTTTTTCGATCCGAGCTAATTTTCTGGCCCTGCCTCTCGCTTCTTTTGATCTTTGGCCGGCATGATACCGGGCAATAAAATTTTCTTCTCTCTTTATATATTCCTGCTGCTTAACGTATTCTTTTTCTTGTCTATCTTCTTCGTCGGACTTCAATTGTTTGTATTTGCTGTAGTTTCCTGGGTACGATTTCAACCGAGTGTTTTCGATATCCCATACTTCAGTTGCCACAGCGTCTAGAAAAAATCTATCATGAGAAATCACTATATAGGCATTCTGAGAATTTTTTAGAAATGTCTCGAGCCATTCAAGACCATTAAAATCTAGGTAATTGGTTGGTTCATCTAGAACTAATAGATCTGGGTCGGTCAGTAAAGCGGTTGCGAGAGCCGCACGAGTCCGTTCCCCCCCGCTGGCATCTGTCACGGCGGTTTCCATGTTTTCATCAGTTAGCCCGACCCCTTGAACCACTCTTTCCATAAGATTGTGGTAGTCGTAGCCCCCTCTAGATTCATACTGGTCTACCAGAGAGGCATATTGTCGTTCAGCTGTTTTTTGCTCGGATCCGTCAGTCTGCTGTATCCGTAGAGCGCTTTCTGCCATAGATTCTTCTAATCGTATTAGATCGGAAAATGCGGTCATGACCTCTTCTCTGAGATTACCTGAGCCGTTTTGTATGGCAGTTTGAGGGACGTATCCTATACGTAGTCCTTCTGGTTTAAAAACCTCTCCTCCATGGAAATCTTGAAGTCCGAGTAAGACTTTTATAAATGAGGACTTGCCACTACCATTTGGTCCGACTATACCAATACGGGCTTTTTCGTTCACTTGAACGGTCACATTCGAAAATATTTCTTGATCTGCATAGTACAACTTCAGTTGTGATGCTCCAAGTAAAGCCATCTAGTCACCCGTTATCTTGTCTTAATTAGATATTTTATTATTAAATATTGTTTAAGCTAGTTTTTATGCGTACATTAATTTTGAAATCAGTAGCCTGCGTCTGTTATCGTTGGATTACTTTAAGTCACTTCAATTTCAGGAAATGAGTATTTGATCTTTGTCTTTAATAAATTATTTCATCATTCAGAACCAATAAATAGTGATCTTGTAGAGTTACTGCTACATACACTGGAAGAGCTATTCGGTTCTGAGTCAGGTTTAATGATTGTATTACTTACGGTTCTTATTTTGATGGTTCCCATAGCTATTTTTTTGTTTTACAAAGTGTTCATTAAATCATATGACAGTTGAAATATAAATTACACGACCTAGTACATAGATGGTACAGTTTGGGATTCGCGTTTCCGACTCTGGGCGATGGTAGCTCTTAGATGGGGATATCCCAAAGGGCATACCAATTGGAATGAGGCTCTACTGGTATCCCCATTCCAATCAATATATCCCCCATGTCAATCTCTAATTCGTTATCACGGGTTTGATTTCCTATAGGTATAAATGGGTAAAATTTTGCTGTTCTATAATTGCAGACCCAATAGACTGTGGTTTCTCTGAATTGCCCTTTAAAAACTGCCGCAATCATTCTTGGCCCGAGTCCGGCCATAAAAATGGATTCACTGATTTGATCCACGTCAGCAACTAAGTTTTCAAATGAATCATTATCGACCAATGTCCAGGCAGTGCCATGTTTGTCTTTCTCAATTACTTTTACTGTTGAATGGGACAGGTCAAGGTCATTTAACCTTTCATTCATCGATGCGTTTAAATCTTTAAAGAAATCATGATCATTTGGACTGATCAGTATTGCTGCCTGACCGTCAGGATGAAGTTCAGTGTGACGAGCTTGTTCTTTTGTGAGATTTAGTATATTCAACAGAATCTTTTTATCAGAGGGACTATCGTTGGAGGATCTAAAAAATGAAGCAATGGCGCTTAAAATACTTGCCATCAGCTATTATTGCCCTCTCATAAATCGGTCCATATTCATTAGCCGCTCTACTCTCAGGTCGGTTGGTGGGTGGCTTGACATCATCGCTGCCATTGTTTTGCCCTGAAGAGCAGGGATGATGAAAAAAGCATTTGCGTGTTCGATCTGCCGCAGGTCTTTTTCCGGTATCATGGCTATTTGACTGCTTATTTTTCTGAGCGCCGATGCCAAGTGTCGAGGATTACCTGTGAGTTCTGCTCCAACTCGGTCGGCGGCCAATTCTCTGTACCGAGATAGGGCTCTGACAAGTAGTTGACTGACAAAATATATTACTATCACGCTAACGTATACGATCATCATTATAATCATTAGCTGCCCTCCGCCACCATTACTTCTTCCTCGGCCACCAAAGCCACCGAAGAGGCTCATCCAAAACAGCATTTGCATTAAAAATCCAGCCACAACTATGATCAAACTAGCCCATGTCATCACCATTACATCTTTATTTTTGACATGCCCTAATTCGTGTCCGAGTACAGCTTCTAATTCCTCGTCGTTGAGTTTGTTTAATAGCCCGGTTGTAACTGCAACGGTAGCATGTTTTGGGCTTCGTCCTGTAGCAAAAGCATTAGGTGCCTCTGAATCCATTATCGCGATGTTTTTGGGTTTTGGTATTCCGGCGGTCTTTGACAGCCTGTCTATCATAGAATGAAGTTTGGGGCGTTCCTTTTCCGTCACAACTTTTGCCTTTGTGGCAGCCAATACAAGTTTGTCCGACATAAAATATTGGAAAAACACCATTATGATTCCGAAACCGAAGATTAAGTAAGGGTTGATCCCAGCCCAAAATAAGATGCCTATTAAAGCAACATATGCGAAAGAGAGCATTAGTATTGTGAATGCCATTCTTGCTGTCAGACCATGGTCGCGTTTCATAAGAAGTTTATTCCCGATTACGAACTTTTAAAGAATACTGTGTCGACTCTTATATTATACTCATTAAATCTGATATTTCGATCTGTGGACACTTTCTCGGGTCATGCATTAGAAAGTTCTATCTCTTTCAATGAAAGGTAAAACATGTGGATAACAAGAGGTCAAAACAAGGCCATCCGGATAATTGAATCAGCTATTAAAAATGACCGGATTTCCCATGCCTACCTTATATCCGGGCCAGAACATGTTGGTAAAACTACTTTTGCTCTAGATATAGCTCGTGCATTGAATTGTCAGAGTGATGATCTAATGTTGGTTCCATGTGGTGATTGTAGGCAGTGCAAACGTATTTTATCTTTGGTTCATACCGACGTGTTTCTTTATGATGTACAACCTTCAAAAGCGAATTCTAATGTTTTGTCGCAAATGGTCACTATAGATAGTTTGAGAGATGATTTTATCAGTCAGGTTTATAAAAAGCCGTTTGAGGGTAAAGCGAGAGTTTTCATAATATCCGCTGTGGAGAAGATGAGGTCGGAACAGGCGAATGTGATTTTGAAGACTTTGGAGGAGCCTCCAGATGACACGGTAATAATTTTGTTGTCGGAGCAAGTTGATGGGATAATTGAGACTATAGTTTCTAGATGCCAATCAATAGCTTTAAATTCCGCACCTAATGGACTGGTGGAAAAATATATTAAGGAATATTGGCCAGATTTTGAAGCGTACAGTTCAACAGAGCTTGCTCGACTGTCGAAAGGTCGATTAGGCTGGATATACAATGCTGTCACTGACCAAAATATTATGGTTTCGCGTAGTGAACTCCTGAATATCTACGAAGATATGGTGAGTAATAATATTGATAGTCGACTAGATGTTTCATCCAAACTTGTTGAAAGATTTCAAAAAAGTAATGATTCGGGAAAAGAGGCATTGGATGTGTGGTTGACCTTATGGAGGGATGTACTCCTCGTCAAAACTGGCAGGATTAATGAAGTAGCCAACATATCACGAAAAGAAACTTTGAAAAGAATAGCCACTAATCTGTCAGTGCCTGAAATAATTAAAACAATAAAACTTATTTCTTCTTTTGAAACCCATTTAAATCTGAATATCAGTCCAAGATTGGCCTTGGACAACCTGATGCTTAAATTGCCGCATTCTTCATAGATGATTCCCAAAGGATAAGTAATTCGGATTTACGAACTAGTTTTCCCAGGGAATGAAAGGTTTCCAGTCGTGTTCTATATTTCTGTGATAGAACATGTAATATGGGTTTGGTTTTGGGGGTATGGGGATTGAAAGCAGAGTCATCGATGTTTCAGACAAAAGGTTCTCTGCCTTTTTATGGTTGCATGGAACACATGCACTGACTACATTATCCCACTGGTGTCTTCCCCCGCGGCATCTCGGAACAATGTGGTCAATGGTTAATTTACGTGTGGGAGTTCCACAGTATTGGCACGTGAAATTGTCTCTGTAGAAAAGAGCTCTCCTGGACAAACGTCTTCTAACAAGAGGTTTTTTGACCATATAAAACAGTCTAACAACAGAAGGAATTTCAAAGGCTGAAGTGGCCCCTGCAATTTCGCCAACTCCAGCAACTATGACTTCAGCTTTTCCTTTGCTCATAAGTACGATTGCTCGGCGGGCGCTGCAAACATTAAGTGGCTGATAATTCTGGTTCAATAAAAGAACGGGTGAGTCTATGGATTTTCTTAGTACAGTCGTCATAACCCTAGTTTTGACCTTTGTGATCCAATATTATCAATGGAGCCATGTATTGCGAAGGTACAATTTGAAAGACGTTCGATGGCAGGGTAGTCAACACTGTTATAAATACCGTGGCGGACTTTGAATCCATTAAAGCGGTTTCCGAAAAGTCTCTGGTATTTTCGATTTTATTACTGATTTGGACAGAATCTATTTTAGTTGAGCTTGGTAAATCGAATGAAAGATTTAAATCGTAAGTGAACCTGGCTAGCCCGCAGATTAATATGGAAGTGGCTAATATCCCTATTATCAAACCAATGAACAGGCCTCCGACTCTATTCATCCCGACGGTGATAACGTCAATGATGAAAGTTGCTGGACGTATTAGTTTGGTGACTGCTCTAACCACAACGATGGAGGATCCGAGAACGATCACATAA
The DNA here is from genome assembly GCA_964435605.1 of uncultured Dehalococcoidia bacterium. GTDB lineage: Bacteria > Chloroflexota > Dehalococcoidia > Lucifugimonadales > UBA826. The sequence continues at coordinate 6,059 of CAYTAN010000014.1, read as the reverse complement.
CACAAGGTGGACACAATAGTAGATAGAGAAGCATTACTCTCAAAAATATGTGCGACTAGCAATGAAGCGTATCCACTTAGAGACCAACTTATCAGGAGACCTATTCCGTAAAGGGCTGTGTTAAATAAACCGGTTTTTCCTCCCCAGATGACACAAACCAGTATTAAGGCAACTATTGCTACATCTAGCCAATTCACATTTACCCCTCTACCTTTTATTAATATGTTTCCTAAGGTTTGAACAACGAACGAAGGTTTTTGTTTTTGTTACTCCGCAGGTGCAGGGTTAATAAGATCCCTACCTAAAGAGATAGGTATCAGTCTTTCCAATTCTTCCAGACTCCAAGCTTCATTTTTATGTATGCTTTTTACCACGTGCCTAGGAGAATATAGAGACAATTCCCAACCACTTGTTCCAAAGACTTGACCAGTAATTCCATCTGCGGCCTCACTGCATAGATATACTACCTTAGGCGCATTGTTGGCTGGGTCTCGATATTCAGGAGGCGGGTCCAAGGAGACTTTGGGTACGTTTTGCCCTGCCTGGGCTCTCTGGGTTTGCCTCAAATCCGTGGTGCTTTGTGGAATTGAGTCTGTCATTCTGGTCGAGCCGCCAGGGTATACGGCATTTATCATAATTCCATGTGATTCCAGCTCTTTGGATACGGCTCTTGTAAATCCAACCATCCCTTCCTTTGCGGCTGCATAGTTGGCTTGCCCGGAAGCTCCTAATCCGGATCCTGATGAGAACAGAACTATTCGGCCATATTTTTCTTCAATCATGTGTGGTGCAACATTTCGCACCATATTGAAAGCCCCATAAAGATGAACCTGAAGCACTGCGTCCCATTCTGCTTCGGTCATGTTGAATATCATTCTGTCTCTTAATATGCCAGCAGGGTGACACAAAATGTCTATTCGCCCATAGTTATTTAATGCCGTGTTAACAATTTGTTCAGCCGAATCGAACTCCGCTACTGAATCATAAGATGCAACCGCCTTTCCACCTTCAGAAATTATTTCATTTACCACTTGATCTGCTGGTGTGCCGGAGTCTCCAGTCCCGTCGAGAGCCGCGCCTACATCATTGACAACCACCTTGGCTCCATCTCTTGCAAGCCATAACGCTACCTCACGTCCTATACCTCTGCCTCCACCTGTCACTATGGCTACCCGATCAGTCAGTCTATTACCCATGTCAGTATTTCCTTTATAGATATTTCGGATTGAGTATCATCTAATTGCTAAGGTTTGAAAACTAAAACCCTTTTCCCATCATTTTTGGGAATAAGATGTCCATCTCATCCATGTCAAAATTTCCCCATTTATTAACCACCTTTTCAGGTTTTGGATTGGAATAAACGTACAAGCTGCCTCCTCGCACCCCTAGAACGTATCCATTTATGTTAGGTGATGCATAAGTGCACAGGTAAACGGCGAGAGGGGCCACATTTTCGGCATCGTCTGTATTCCCTCTACCCTGCCAGATTTGTGTTTCCGGAGATTTCCCTATCCCAGCTCTTTCATCTCTTGAAGGACTTTGAACAGTTGCTATTCGATGTTCTTCAACGAGCCCAGGGAATAGTCTAGTGTTAGCCAATGGAGAGATGGCGTTCGCTGTGACGCCATATTTACCAAGGTCTCTAGCTGTTGTTCGTGTGAGTCCTACAATAGCTTCAGAGGCTGCTGCATAATTGGATCTTCCGACATCGCCTAAACCTGAGTCTGATGTCAGGTTGACTATTCTGCCACTTCGTTGTTGCCTAAATAAAATAGCTGCGAACTTACTAGTCGTGAAAACACTTTTCGCGTTATTCCTTACAACATTGTCAAAGTCATCAGGTGTCATTTGATAAATCATCCTGTCTATCAAAGATCCTGCGGAATTTACTAATATATCTAGCTGCCCGTAAGTGTCGATTGCTTTTTGAACCACTTCTTCACCACCATCCATTTTGGACACGTCAGCATAGCTGGCAGTCACTTCAAATTCGTTATTCTTTAGTTCTCTAACCGTGTTGTCAACCGGCTCATGTGAACAACCTGACCCGTCTACCTCCGTCCCATGGTCGTTTATCACCACAGACGCCCCTTCTGCCGCTAAAAGAGTGCTGATGCTTCTTCCTATGCCACGGGCCCCTCCGGTTACGATGGCAACTTTGCCTTCGAGTCTATTACCCATAATTACTCCTCATTAGGTTGGATTAATGATTTTATGTGTGATCGGAATTATTCTTAAATTATTTGGGATGATACTAATATTAAAACTCGATGTAGATCAAGCGTTTGTGAGTTTATGCAAAGTATTCTTAGGAGTCGGGGCCTTTTGATTTCCTTAGTCCAAGAAAATATATCCCTGTACTGATTGCTTGAAAAGGAGCTATTAAAGTGGTTGTCAGTCCTCTTAGGGCATGGGAAAAAGCTATGTTGTCTAATAGTGACCCTAGCTGTACAGCTACGTATGATAATGTTGCACTTGCCAAAGCTGTAATTATGATAACCACGGCGCCCGTACCAAAGGTTATCCACCATTTGGATTCAACAAGAGACCAACTACGTTTTACAGCAGTTATGATTCCAGTATTTTCTACCATTACAAAACAGATGACGAACCATAATTTGACTATTAAGAATATAAGTATTGGGATCCCTATAAAAAAAATGGAAAGTATTGTTGGGAGTATTAATACGACAACAAAAACTAGCATCACGCCAGTTAATCGAAAAAAGCTTGAGAAAGAGTAGCTTATACAGGTAGCTACATTCACCTTTTCTCCATTCATGTGTTGTGCTGATCCAAATATTATTGATGCAGTTGATATGATCTCTCCGAAAACTGCTAACAACATTAAAGGAATCAGTAGTCCCCAATTTGGTTCATCTGAATTAGGCGAATTGACTGAATCATCCCCCATGAAATCTGTGAAGTAGGTTATTAGCCCATCTCCTTGTGACAAAAAGATCGTCGCTGGGACTGACGATATCAATGCCAGAGCAAGGAATGGTAGAAAATTTGCCCTGTAGGCATTGATTGAGGTCGAAATTAAGGTGCCGATTTCTCCTGGTCTTGGGAGTGAAGGGTCATTTTCAGGGACTTCTGATGTCTGATTGATAGGTTCCGTCTGGCCAGGTTCGGAATCGGTAGGTCGCCATGTAAATTCTTCCGTTATAAGTGCACTAGAGATAACTCTGCCGCAATTACTACATATACTCGTTCCATAATTCGAAAAGCCACAATTTTTACAAATGTTGCCTAATTGTTTACCACATGATCCGCAGTAGAGTGCTTCGCCGGTATTTTCAAAATCGCAACTCCCACATATACGATTCGTCATCTAGTAGTTTCACTGGAAGTTATCACTGAGACAGGATATCCCAATTCAGAAAGAGAAGGTTCAATCATTTCAGCATCACCAGCGATGACAATAGTGAGATGCTCTGGACTTATGTGTTTTCTTGCAGAGTTATGAACCTGTTCAAGCGTCAAATTTTCTAATTCAGCAGTCATGTTTTTGAAATAATCAACGTCTAGGTTAAATGCCGCCATATTTATTAATTGGTTCATGATTTGAGAAGTTGATTCAAATTGGCTAGGTAGTCCCTTTACCAGTCCATTTTTTGCCTTGCTAAACTCTTCACTAGATACCAGATTAGAGTTAGATATGCCTTCTATTTCACCTATTATTTCTTTTACCGACTCGGCTGTGACTCCCGTTTGCACACTTCCTCTAGCAGACCATAGTGATGGAGAGTTCGACCAATCTATTGAGGAGTAAAAACCGTAGCTATAGCCTTTATCCTGCCTTAAATTCAGATTTAGGCGACTTGAGTAGTCTCCACCAAGTACGTAGTTTACAAATGCCATTGAATAATAATCTTCGTGCAACCTGTCTAGTGTAATGTGCCCAGCCCGAATGACAGACTGTGCAGCCCCAGGACGATCAACAATATAGATTTCTGTTGGTCTGTGAGTTATGTCCGATAAATGATTAGGATTTCCCTTTTGGTTCTCTAATATGGTGTTCGACGATGAGACAAACAGCCTATTTATTTGTTTAATAATGTCATTTTTATCGAAATCACCGGCCGCAATGAACGTGTGGTTTGAATTTAACACCACGTCTTTATATTGATCTTGAATTGTCGAGATGCTGTAATCGTTAACAGCATCGATGGTTCCAGATATTGGATGACCATGGCTAGAATTGTGGCCATACAAAATGCCTCTGTACATTGTGGAAGCCAAAAAATCAGGATTGTCGTTTTGTGCGGTCAAGTCAGAAATCTGTTCTTTTCTCAGCCTGTTGAGGTCTTCATCTGGAAAGATCGGATTTGCGATCACATCCGCCAATATATCTAGACTTTGATTAATGTTTTTTGATAGGCAGTCTACCGAGAAGAATGAGTGTTCTCTAGATATTTCTTTGGATAGTCTCGTTCCTAGAAACTCTAGCTCCGATGCGATTTCCTCCCCGCTTCTTTTGTTTGTTCCTTCGACCATCATATTTGCTAAGAATTTTGTAAGGCCAGGAGAGGTAGAAGGATCAGAGGTCGCCCCTTTATTTGTAAATAATCCAATTTGGGCGATGGGAAGGTCTTTTTTCTCAATGATTATGAGTTCTGAACCATTTTTCAAAGCCGTTTTAGATGGAATAGGGGGTGCAAAAATGATTTCGCTTCCTGGTTCAGGCTCAATATTTCTGTCTATTGGGGAACCTGAGGGGATATATTCAGATTTTGGAATAACTTTGAGATTTACTCTGTTGCCTCCAAGCAGTTTTGCTGCGTCGCTTACGTCTTGGGGAGTTATATCTTTATATCTATTTAAGTCTGTGTTTATAAAATTAGGATCACCTGCCATTGTGTTGTACATATTAAGCTGATCGGATCTTCCCCCGAATCCGCCCAATTTTTCTAATTGTCTTATGTGGTAGTTCTCGATCCTGTTTTGAGCGCGATCCATTTCTCTGATTGTTGGAGGATTGGATTTAATTTGTTCCAGTTCTTGAAATAAAGCTTTTTCAATCGCGTTCAAATCCCCATTTGGAGCAGCCGTGGCAATTATGTGGAACTCTCCACTAATTTCCTGAGCATGGTTGAATACTCGGATATCGTGAGCCATCTGTGATTTATATAGTAACTTTTGCTCGAGCCTTGAACTTCTCCCGTCCGCCAGTATGACGGATAGAATATCTAGTGATGCCTGCATTTTTGTAAAGTCTTCGGGTACGGGCCAAGCGAGATAGAGTCTGGGAAGCTGAACGCTGTCTTCCAGAACTATATTTGTCTCACCCCGAAGGGCTGATGTTTGTGTTGAAATCCTTTCGATAGATGGTCCAGGGTCAATATCGCCAAAGTATTTTTCTACCAGTTGGAATGTTAGTTCACTGTTTATATCTCCGGCGATGGATATTCCGGCATTGCTTGGATGGTAGAACTGTCTGAAAAATTCCTTGACATCATCTACACTAGCGTTGTCTAAGTCCTCCTGAGAGCCAATTGTGGGCCAATTGTACGGGTGAGGAGGTGGAAACAAAGCCTCCTGGATTTTAAGGTAGGACATTCCATAAGGCCTGTTCTCATAGCTTTGGCGCCTTTCGTTCTTGACAACATCACGTTGAAGATCGAATCTGTTTTCATCCAAGGCGTCCAATAGAAATCCCATTCTATCTGACTCAAGCCACAAAGCTAGTTCCAAATAGTTTGAAGGAACATCTTCCCAGTAATTGGTTCTATCATTGGTTGTTGAACCGTTAATGTTGGCTCCTATTTTTTGCAAAGGTTCGAAATAATCTTTGTTGTGATGTTTTGAGCCTTCGAACATAACATGTTCGAATAAGTGAGCAAATCCAGTTTTCCCAGGAGCTTCATTTTTTGACCCGACGTGGTACCAAACGTTTACGGCAGCCACTGGTATGGAGTGATCAGTATGGACTATTACATCTAAACCGTTACTTAATGTTCGCTTTTCGAAAGGAATTGATAACATGGGACTATATTCCAGGTTTGTTTGGTAAAGCGAACTCAGCGTTTCCAATCACCATTTTTACACCATCAATG
>CAYTAN010000013.1:0-14351 GCA_964435605.1 uncultured Dehalococcoidia bacterium | reverse complement strand
ATTACCAATTCTAATTGCAGATGCAATCGTCTCTGGTTCATTTATTACTTGATCAGTAACTATTGGGTCTGATCCAATGGCTTGTATGCCTCGCATTTTGGGAGTGCCGACCGCAACTTTGTTTTCGTAAGCTTCCTTAAAACCTTTCCAATATGCAGTAATATTTCCTGCGTTCCCCACGGGGATGAAAAGTTCGTCGGGAGCAGCACCCAAGTCATCGATGATTTCAAATGCAGCAGTTTTTTGGCCTTCAATTCTGTTGGGATTCAAGGAATTGACTAACTCAATGGGATGTTTGTCACATAATTCCCTCGCCAACTGAAGAGCTTGATCAAAGTTGCCTTTTATAAGAGCAATATGGGCACCATAAGCAACAGCTTGATTTAATTTGCCTCTTGCAACTTTCCCTTTCGGAACAATCAAAGTAGTCCGGAGACCACAATAAGCTCCATAGGCCGCCGCAGAAGCACTCGTGTTACCTGTCGAAGCACAGGCAATACTAGTCATCCCTTTCTCTATCGCCTTTGCTACAGCAACCACCATTCCTCGGTCCTTAAATGACCCAGTGGGATTACATCCTTCAACTTTAAAATATAGATTGACGCATCCGACCTTTTCAGCAATGCTACGGGACCTTACCAAAGGGGTATCTCCCTCACCCAGAGTAAAAATCGGAGTATCGTGTGTCACCGGGAGGACATGTTTGTATCTATTTAACACACCGCTGATCATAAAAAATCCAATGGCACCGAAATTTGTAAAAACACATAAAGTCATATCGAGACTATCATCATGACAGCACAATTTTACCCTAACTTAAGTATTTTTACGAGGCACAATGCTTGTGTGTGGTCTAATAATAATCATGTGTAAAATGGTCTAGTATAGGAGTTATATAAAGGCTCAATTATCTCTAATATACTTGAAACTATTTTTACCATTTAAGACATCAACTAGTTAAAGTTAAATCAGGATATCAATGTCACTAAAACAAGTCGATCCTCAAATATCTGAAGCTATCAACAATGAAAAGCAACGACAGGTTTCTAATATAAATCTTATTGCGTCGGAGAACTATGCAAGCCCAGCGGTTCTAGAAGCTCAGGGGTCTGTATTTTCAAACAAATATGCCGAGGGATATCCCGGAAGGAGATATTACGGCGGTTGTGAATATGTAGATGTAGCAGAAACCCTAGCTATTGAAAGAGCTAAATCATTATTTGGTTGTGAATACTCTAATGTGCAACCACATAGCGGTGCTCAGGCTAATATGGCGGCATATTTTGCATGCGTCTCACCAGGCGATACTATTTTAGGAATGGGATTGGACCATGGCGGCCATCTCACCCACGGAAGCAAAGTGAATTTTTCTGCGAAACTCTATAACTTCGTCTCCTATGGGGTTAATGCTGAGACGGAACTTATAGACTTTGATTTATTAAGAAAGCTTACTCTAGAGCATACTCCAAAGCTGGTAATTGCCGGAGCATCCGCTTACAGCAGAACGATTGACTTTGAAAAGTTTAGAAATATCTCTGACTCCGTCGGCGCTAAATTAATGGTGGACATGGCCCATATTTCCGGGCTAGTTGCTGCAGGAGTGCATCCAAACCCCTGTGAATTTGCCGACATAATTACTTCGACCACTCACAAAACCTTAAGGGGTCCCAGGGGAGGACTCATATTGGCAAAGAAAGATCTGGGCAAAAAAATAAATAGTGCTGTTTTCCCTAACATGCAAGGAGGTCCGATGGAACACACCATCGCAGCAAAGGCGGTGGCATTCCAAGAAGCCAAAACTGATTCATTCAAACAATACCAACAGAATGTGATAGATAACGCTAAAGTGCTCGCAGACACCTTGAGTGAAGGCGGATTACGTCTGGTATCTGGAGGCACAGATAATCACATGTGTCTGGTTGATTTAACCCCGATCAATATAACCGGTAGACAGGCAGAAGAGGCTCTTGGAAGGGCGAACATTGTTGTCAACAGAAATGCTATTCCTTTCGATAAACTTCCACCTCGTCAAGCCAGTGGTCTGCGCCTAGGGACGCCATCAATCACCACCAGAGGCATGAATGGCGAAAGCGTAAAGGATATAGCTGATTGTATTCTTAGTGTACTGAATAATATTGGCAATGAAGACATTGAAAAGGATGTACAAAAAAAAGTATTGTCTCTTTGTTCGGAACACCCGATACCTGGAATTGATGAGCCGGAGCACAAAACTTAATCATATTTGATACCAGTTTATTAAGCACGCTGGGGGTCAGATTTCCCAAACCACCACAAATTACTCCATCGGTAGCCCCATTTGCTCATGAAATCTAAAATGTATTAATGTTTAGTTTCGAATACTCTAATTCCAGCCTGGGCTGCTTTTCTCTCAGCTTCAGCCAGGCTGCTTCCCTTTCCTTCCCCGATCCCCTTGCCGTTAATACTAACTTTCACTATGAATTCAGGAGAATGATCAGGGCCGTGTCTGCTGACAACACTATAATCAGGTAGTGAATTGTATTTAGTCTGGCATAAATGTTGCAGGTCTCCTTTCGGATTGCCTCCCCCCACTTCTAGTAATGTTACTTCGATGAGACTTCCAAACCATTCATCAATTAATTTCTTGGCTGTTGGCAATCCAGAGTCAAGATACACTGCCCCAATGATCGCCTCGAGAAGACCTGCTAAATTAGATGTTCTGGTTCTGCCTCCAGATCTCTCTTCTCCCACACCCAATATGATGTGTTTATCTAAACCATTTTCAAGGGCAATCAGGGCCAAAGTATCACCTTTAACAATCCCAGACTTGTATTGGGTCATCTTTCCTTCATCAAGGTCTTCACTAGACCTCATTAATACATCGGCGATGACTAAGTCGAGAACAGCATCACCCAAAAATTCAAGGCGCTCGTTATGTTGACTTGCACCATACGTCACCTCATTAACTGAAGACCGGTGAGTAATGGCCTCCAACAGAAGCTCCATATTTGAAACACTTACTGGAATCATCGATTCCAACTTAGCCAACATATCTCGAGGCAAAGAAATGTAGATCCCTATGGCCTATATGGCTCCCTTCGGCCAAGGCGGCTGAGGGCGTTTGACTTCACCGATATATGATCTGTCAGAGAATAACCCAAGAAAGTGTTCGAATGTTTTTTCCGCTTCAGATTCGGGAGGAATGAACGTTTTTAAATAGGCAGACTGACCATTTTCAAAAATGAATGTCGGTGTACCAAAAGCGCCATGTACCTCAGTAGCTTCTGTGTGATCTTTCTCAATTATTTTCAAGATACTAGCGTCTTGCAGATCATCCTGAAAACGGATGGTATCTAGTCCACACTTTTCAGCAATCGAAATAAAAAGAGCATTATCGTTGAGAGCGACTCTATTACCACCGTGCCTTTCTGTAAGTAGCTCTAGGAAAAACTTGTCAAAGGCCTCGTTTCCTTGATTTTTCGCCGCCTCTCCAGCAATCGAAGCCATTAACGAGCGTGTGCCCTCTAAATCAGTTTCATTCCAGACCCTCCATTCGCCAGGATCTTTAGCATTAACTTGTTGTAATGAAAAATTTCTCCAATTTAATGTCAAATCAGGATTTTTCTTTTTTACTGTATCCAGCCACACGGCCGCATTGTATACAAAAGGTCAAGCAAAATCGTAAAAAACGTCAAATTTCAATTCGCTCATCTCTTCCCCCGCATTATTTTTATATCTGAATCCGCATATCAGATATATACTAGCTTATTGAAGTTTGCTTGTCTCATCATCTAGAGGGTCATCTGTAACAATCTTTTAACAAAGGATCTTGCAATGATCCGATCATGTTCTGGATAATCTAAGTAGTGTCATGGCTTTCCGTTAAATACAGAGCGGATAAATGCCACTGGAAACACTGCAAATTTCAATAAAACCTGGACCCGCGCTAATAATTAAGACTTAAAGGGGACGAAATGGCTAACGAATCAGCAGAAATACTGAAATTAATGAAGGACAACGGTTGTGACATACTTGATCTCAAATTCACTGACCTGCCAGGTGCATGGCAGCACTTTTCGATCCCAGTAAGTGAAGTTGACGACACGTTAATTAATAACGGTGTAGGTTTTGACGGGTCCAGCATAAGAGGATTTCAGTCAATAGATGAGTCAGACATGCTTATTGTTCCCGACCCTAGCACTGCTAAAGTAGATCCTTTCTTCAATGGGACCGTTACTTGCATCGCCGATATTAGAGATCCCATTACCGGATCAAGTTACAGTAGAGACCCCAGAAATATAGCCAAAAAAGCTGAAGCATATCTTAAATCAACAGGTGTCGGGGATGATTCATTTTGGGGGCCAGAGGTTGAGTTTTTTGTTTTCGACTCTGTCAGATTTGGATATGGCTCGAACCACGGATACCACGAGGTTAATTCGGATGAAGGCATATGGAACTCTGCAAGCGAATATATGCTAGATGGAAAAACCTTGAATAAAGGATATCGGCCTAGGCACAAAGAAGGCTACTTCCCTGCCTCACCGATAGATACCATGCAAGACCTCAGAAGTGACATGGTCAGATCACTAGTGAACGACTTTGGAATCAGGATCGAAGCTCAGCACCACGAGGTTGCAACAGGAGGGCAAGCTGAAATAGATATGAGATACGGCCCTCTTTTAGAGACGGCCGACAAAGTTATGATGTACAAATACGCTGTCCGCAATGTTGCCAAAAAACACGGTAAAGTGGTTACATTTATGCCCAAGCCTTTGTTTGATGATAACGGTACTGGTATGCATACCCACCAATCCATTTGGAAAGATGGAGTACCGTTGTTTGCGGGTGATGGATATGCCGGACTTTCCGATATGGCATTAAATTACATCGGAGGGCTTATCAAACATGGCAAAGCTTTGATGGCTTTAGCTGCACCAACAACAAACTCCTACAAAAGACTCACTCCTGGCTTTGAGGCTCCAACAATACTGGCGTTATCCGCAAGAAATCGCTCAGCGGCATGCAGAATCCCAATGTACTTCAATAACCCTTCTGCTAAGAGGGTGGAATTCAGATCCGCTGACCCAACTTGCAATCCGTATCTGACTTTTGCAGCGATGTTGATGGCTGGACTGGACGGCATCGAGAATGGTTACGATCCGGGCGAGCCACTACAACAGGACTTATTTGAACTGTCCGCAGAAGAAACTTCTAAATTCCCTCAAGTACCGGGTAGCTTAGAAGAAGCTCTTCAATCCTTGGCTGATGATCACGAGTTCTTATTGAAAGGCGGAGTATTCACCAAAGATGTTATCGATAACTGGATCAGTTTCAAAACTGAAAACGACGTTGATCCGGTGAGGCTACGCCCTCATCCATATGAGTTCCACTTATCATTCGACGCGTAATATGGCTGGGGAAACACATAGTTCATATGTCGAAAGTGAGGGTCTTACATTTTTAGAATTTATACCTCTGTTAAGGTGACTTGAAAATTGACACTCATTTCATAAATCGATACGATTTACCCTCGCCATTTGAACTAATGTTACTTATCCACATTACACTTCGTCACATCCCTATAATTTATGGCTAATATTACATTTGGAGCATACGTTTTCAACGATAGATAAAGGCAATCATATTTAAATGGTCGAAGCAAAAAGTGAAGCAATTGAATACGCCCTTAAGGAAGCCAGAGAAAATGACGTCAAATTCATAAGACTTTGGTTCACAGACATCCTGGGGAATATTAAAGGATTCGCGGTCACAGTCGAAGAACTGGAAACCGTGCTCACGAGAGGTATGGGTTTCGACGGGTCAGCAATAGAGGGGTATGCAAGGTCTGACGAAAGAGATCTCTATGCTCTTCCTGACCCAAATACATTTAACATACTGCCTTGGAGACCAAAAACTAACGCTGTGGCGAAAATGTTTTGTGACATTGTGACACCTGACAACAAACCTTTCCAGGGCGATCCACGTACCGTCTTGCAGCGGAATTTAGAAAACGCGGCCTCTATGGGATTCACTTATTACGTCTCTCCTGAACTGGAATACTTCTATTTTCAAGGTCCTACCACGACTGTCGGGCTAGATACAAGCGGGTATTTTGATCAGAGTAGTAATTATCAAGGAACAGATCTTCGTAGAGAGACTGTACTGACACTAGAAGAGCTGGGGATACCTGTAGAATCAAGCCATCATGAGGCAGCTCCTAGCCAGCACGAAATAGACCTGAGGCATACTGATGCTCTTACCATGGCTGACTCTGTAATGACCTATAAGCTGGTAGTAAAAGAAATCGCAATGCAACACGGTCTATATGCATCTTTCATGCCCAAGCCAGTCGCAGAGATAACGGGAAACGGTATGCACACTCACATGTCGTTATTCAGAGGAGACAAGAATGTTTTCTATGGTGATGAAGATGAATCACATCTGTCTGAGACGGCCAAACAGTTCTGCGCCGGTCTTATGAAACATGCTAGAGAAATTACTTCAGTAACTAACCAATGGGTAAACTCATACAAACGCTTGGTACCTAGTTACGAAGCACCTACTTACGTTACATGGTCTGAAGTAAATCGTTCCGACTTAATACGAATACCATCCTTCATGCCTGGGAGAGAAATGTCTAGGAGGATTGAGTATCGATCCCCGGACCCTGCGTGTAATCCATACCTTGCCTTCAGCGTTATGCTCGCTGCCGGATTGGAAGGTATAAAAAACAAATATCAATTACCGGAATCCTCCGGACAAAACGTCAACGACATGTCTCCCGAGGAAAGATACTCACGAGGTATCGAACCTCTGCCCAGCAATTTATATGAAGCGATACAAGTCACAGAGAGTAGTAGCCTGGTAAAGAAGGCACTAGGAAACCACGTGTTTGATAGTTTTATCGCAAATAAAAAAATAGAATGGGAGCGTTATTCTTCGGAAATATCACGCTATGAGATTGATAGATATTTGCCGCTTTTATAACAGCTCCATCGATTATATAATTAGGTAACCAAATGACGCAGAAATACAAACATCCGAACCTTCCGAAACTTAGCAAGCAAGGGTTATACGATCCAACATTTGAGCATGACGCCTGTGGAGTTGGTCTAGTAGCAAATATAGACGGTCACCGATCACATAAAATCGTCAATCAAGGTCTGGAAGCCCTCTGCCATTTAGTCCATCGGGGTGCGGCCGGAGCCGATCCAGAAACCGGAGATGGTGCCGGCATAACTATACAGATCCCAGACTCCTTGTTTCGTTTTGAAGCCAATCAATCGAACTATGTTCTACCTGATGAAGGGGATTACGGATTGGGAATGATTTTCATGCCCCAAGGTGAAGACGAAACAAAGCTTTGCAAGTCTTTAATTGAGACTGAAGCCCAAAAAGAAGGATTTACTGTTCTTCATTGGCGCCAGGTACCAACCGACCCTAGCAAAATAGGAGTATTAGCCAATAAAGCTAGGCCGTCAATTTATCAATGTTTTATTACGAGGGAAAATTTTAACAAATCCGACTTCGAAACAAACTTGTTTATACTGAGAAGGCAGATCGAGAAGGCTATTGAATGTTCAAACATAGCCAACCAAGAAGAGTTCTACATATGCTCACTTTCGAACAGCACGGTTGTCTATAAAGGGCTTCTAATTGCCGACCAACTGGAAGGCTTCTATTTAGATTTAAAAAATGAAAATACAGAGAGCGCATTTGCCTTAGTTCATTCAAGATTCAGTACAAACACCCTAGGAAGTTGGCGGCTCGCGCATCCTTACAGATACATAATCCATAATGGTGAAATAAATACAGTTAGAGGGAACATTAACTGGATGGCCGCTCGAGAACCGTCCTTTGCCTCCGAAAACACATCATTACAGTTAGATAAGATTACACCAATCATGAAAGAAGGAGAAAGCGACACAGCTTCTCTTGATCATGCGCTAGAAGTACTGATGGCAAGCGGTCGCTCAATAGAGCATTCAATGATGATGTTAATCCCCGAGGCATGGGGAGACCACATCCCTATGGATAAAAGTAAAAAAGATTTCTATGAATATCACTCCAGCCTGATGGAACCATGGGACGGACCCGCTTTAGTAATAGGTACTGATGGAAAGAAAATTTGTGCTGTTTTAGACAGAAACGGGCTACGGCCTGGTCGATACTTAGTAACAACTGATGGATTGTTAATAATGGGATCCGAAACTGGAGTTATAGATATCCCACCAGAAAACATACTTTACAAAGAACGGATTTACCCAGGGCGAATGTTTCTGCTGGATCTTGAGAAAGGCCAGATTACTAACGACCAAGAATTAAAATCACAACTCTCCAATCAAAAACCTTACGGAGAGTGGTTGGATGAACACAGAATATTCTTGGAGGATCTACCGTTCAGTAAAGAAGTTGAAACTCATAAAAAAGATCTAGTAGCTCAACAGAAAGCTTTTGGATACACGCTAGAAGATTTACGGATAATAATGGAACCAATGGCTGCCACCGCATATGAGCCTACAGGTTCCATGGGAAATGATGCTCCTCTGGCCTTCCTTTCAGACGAGAACCCTCTGATTTTCAATTACTTCAAACAATTATTTGCACAGGTCAGCAATCCTCCTTTGGATGCAATAAGGGAAGAACTGGTTACTTCTCTAAGATCAACTATTGGAGAGGAAAAAAATCTTTTTGCTGAAACTCCTGAACACTGCAGACAGATAACCGTACGAAAGCCAATTCTGAATAATGATGACATGCAGAGGATCAAACAAAGCGAGCTACCAGGCATAAAATCATGGACTATAAATATTCATTACGATCCAAATGAAGAAAACCCCATCCAAAAGGCCATGGACCGTGTAAGAAAAGAAGCATCCAAGGCTGTAAATGATGGTTATTCAATATTAGTACTATCCGACAAAGGAACTGATCGAGATAATGCCCCAATACCCAGCCTGCTTGCCACAGCAGGAATACACCATCATCTGATCAGGGAAGGTACCAGATCTAAAATAGGGCTCGCAATAGAAACAGGGGAAGCTCGAGAAATAGCCCATTTTGCGCTATTAATAGGATACGGGGCTGCGGTAATCAATCCCTATCTGGCGCTCAGTACAGTGGAGATGCAAATTGCATCTCAGAGTACATTTGCGAATCTAAGCCCAAGCACAGCTGTAAAAAATTACCTTGAAGCATCTCATAAAGGCATACTGAAAATAATGTCTAAAATGGGTATATCTGCCATACAAAGTTATAGAGGCGCGCAAATCTTCGAAGCTGTCGGCCTCAGCGAAACAGTAATAGGCGAATATTTCACAGGAACGCCCTCTCGAATAGGTGGTATTAACATCGAAGAAATCGAATCAGAAGCACTTCAGAGGCATCATTCAGCCTTTGGAGAGGACGACATAGCAGGTAATATGCATATAAAACCTGGCGGTCAATATCAGTGGCGCCGTGATGGAGAACATCACATGTGGAACCCTAAGACAATAGCTTCACTACAACACGCGGTTAGAAACAATACATGGGAAAGCTATGAAGAATTTGCAGATTTTGTCGATAACGAAAACAAAAAATTAAGCACTATTCGTGGTCTACTTGACTTCAAAATCACGCAGACCCCAATTGACATATCTGAGGTTGAGCCAGCAAAAGAAATCGTGAAAAGGTTCGCTACCGGGGCCATTTCACTCGGTTCTATTAGTAGGGAAGCTCACGAAACGATGGCCATCGCCATGAATCGAATAAACGCCCGTAGTAACACTGGAGAAGGAGGCGAAGATTCCGCGAGATACGTGTTGGATGCCAATGGAGATTCAAGAAACAGTGCCATTAAGCAAGTCGCATCAGGTAGGTTTGGAGTAACAATTGACTATCTGTCAAATGCCAACGACTTACAGATCAAAATGGCGCAGGGCGCCAAACCAGGGGAAGGAGGACAATTACCTGGACATAAAATCGACCAATACATTGGTTCTGTGAGAAATTCTACTCCGGGAGTAGAATTGATATCCCCGCCCCCTCACCACGATATCTATTCGATAGAAGATTTAGCACAGCTAATCCATGACCTGAAAAGTTCCAACCCATCAGCAAGAATCCACGTCAAACTCGTGGCTGAAGCCGGAGTAGGCACCATCGCCGCTGGAGTGTCAAAAGGCCATGGGGACGTCGTCCTGATAAGTGGGTATAGTGGCGGAACAGGCGCCGCTGCTGAAACATCTATCAAGCACGCCGGTCTTCCTTGGGAACTTGGGGTGGCCGAGACTCAACAAGTTTTAGTCATGAACGACTTGAGAAGCAGAATAGTCGTTCAAGCTGATGGCCAGATAAAAACAGGAAGAGACGTAGCTATCGCATGCCTGCTTGGGGCAGAAGAATTTGGCTTGGCAACAGGCCCCTTGATATCTCTAGGATGCATAATGCTTCGCAAATGCCACCTAAACACATGTTCAGTAGGTATCGCCACTCAGGACCCTGAGTTGAGAAAACAATTCAAAGGTGAACCAGAACACGTCATTAATTACTTCTTCTTCATCGCTGAACACCTCAGAAGGATAATGGCCAGTCTGGGATTAAAAACCGTCAATGAAATGGTTGGCCGTGTAGATCTCTTGGACTCCAAAGAATTGCAGTCACATTGGAAAGCAAACAACGTTGATTTTTCTAATCTACTACACAATCCTGACGTACCCGAAGGTGTTATGAGGTATTGTAATTCCTCGCAGGATCACGGATTGGACAAATCTCTTGACAACAAATTCATTGAAAAAGCTCATAAGTCCATTGAATCAGCTTCAAAGACCATCATCAACGAGGCAATTGATAACTCACACAGAACAATCGGGACTACCTTGAGCCATGAAGTGGCCAAAAAATACGGAAACGAAGGATTATCCCCAGACACAATCACTCTGAACCTAGAAGGTTCAGGGGGTCAAAGTTTCGCCGCTTTCCTTAGTAGAGGGATCACAATTAATCTCAAAGGCGATGCCAACGACTATTTCTGCAAAGGATTATCGGGAGGCAAAGTGATAATATCCCCGCCTGACAAATCTACATTTAACGCTGAAGAGAACATCATAATCGGGAATGTCGCGCTCTATGGAGCAACTGGAGGGTCGGTGTTTATCAGAGGTATTGCAGGGGAAAGGTTTGCTGTCAGGAACAGCGGCGCTAATGCTGTAGTTGAAGGAGTTGGAGATCACGGATGCGAATATATGACCAGGGGGAAAGTCGTTGTCCTCGGTGCCACAGGAAGAAACTTCGCAGCAGGAATGAGCGGTGGGGAGGCTTTCGTCTTAGATGAGCACGGAACATTCAAAGAAAAATGTAACTTGGGGCTTATTGATCTGGAAGATCTGGAAAACTCAGCTGACGTCAAAGCAGTGAAACTATTGATAGAGCAGCACTTGGAATACACCGGAAGTAACAAAGCAAAAGAAGTCTTAAAGAACTGGCCCAAATATAAGGAACAATTTGTGAAAGTCATGCCAAGAGATTACAAGCGGGTTCTTGAAGAGGCCAAAAAAGATAAACAAATGGGGGTAGCCACAACAAATGGGTAAGCCTACCGGATTTAAAGAATTTAAACGAATAACACCCAACAAAAGCCCCGTAGACTCCAGAGTGGCAAACCATAATGAATTCTATGCTGTCTGGGATGATGAAACAGCAAGCGCTCAAGGAAGTCGCTGCATGAATTGCGCAGTTCCTTTCTGCATGAGTGGCTGCCCACTTGGCAACTTGATCCCCGACTTTAATGATTTAGTCTACAAAGGTGAATGGGAGCAGGCTCTTGCTGAACTACATTCAACAAACAATTTTCCTGAATTTACTGGGAGAATATGCCCCGCCCCTTGCGAGGCTTCATGTGTATTAAATATCAATCAAGATCCGGTCACAATTGAATACATTGAAAAGACCATTTCTGACAAGGGATGGAAATTAGGACTCATTAAACCCCAAATCCCTTTAATAAGCACAGGAAAGTCCGTCGCAATCGTAGGGTCCGGACCTTCCGGACTTGCCGCAGCTCAACAATTGAATCGGGCCGGCCACAAAGTAACTGTTTATGAAAGATCAGAAAAAATTGGCGGCTTACTTAGACTGGGTATACCTGATTTTAAACTGGAAAAACAGGTCGTACAAAGACGTGTAGACCAACTAGCCGCTGAAGGTGTGCAATTTATCACAGGAGCACACGTTGGAAAGTCTATACCGTTCAGTGATATAGAAGAATCTAATGATGCTGTTTTGCTAACTGGAGGTTCTACCGTACCGAGAAACTTAGACATACCTGGGCGAGATCTCAAGGGAGTCCATTACGCTATGGACTTTCTGACACAACAGAACAGAGTAAACAATGGTCTACAAATTCCGGATGAAGAGAAAATAACAGCTAAAGATAAAACTGTTGTCATACTTGGCGGAGGTGACACAGGATCTGACTGCCTAGGCACCTCACTGAGGCAAGGAGCCAAGCAAGTATACCAATTGGAACTGCTCCCAAAACCGCCTAACGATAGAAAAGACACGGACCTTTGGCCGAACTGGCCAATGATTCTTAGAACTTCTACTTCGCACGAAGAAGGTGGGACCAGAGACTACAACATACTAACTAAAAACTTCTCTGGATCCAATGGACAGTTGGAGAAATTAACCGCGGTCCGCCTCGAATGGGGGGCACCTGACCAAAATGGCCGGCCTGAAATGATAGAAGTGGAAGGCAGCGAATTTGAAATTGAAACTGAACTAGTACTTTTGGCCATGGGATTCCTACATCCTGAACAAGGTGGAATGATAGAATCCGCTGGTATTGCCTTGGACGGTAGAGGCAACGTCAAAACTGACGAGAACAAAATGACCAATATACAAGGAGTTTTCGCTGCTGGAGACATGGCTCGTGGCCAATCCCTGGTGGTATGGGCGATAGCTGAAGGAAGAGAAGCTGCACGTGGGATAGACAAATATCTGCAGGGGGCCACAATATTACCAAGGTCAGCGAGCACTTACTAGTTTAGATAGAAAGAGACCAACAACCTAAGATTCATTCGTCGAACAATGGAGGTTATATATGAGCAAATTAAAAGTAGCAATGATTTCTAGATCAACACCCGACACAGAAATTGTTCAGCAACAATTGCAAGGCATTGATTGCGAATTGGATGTATTTATCTGCGATAGCGAAGGTGAAACTATTGAAGCCGTAAAAGGGGCTGACATCATAATCAACCAAAGCGTGCCCATGCCAGAAGCGGTGATAAAAGAGATTGATACGGCAAAAGCAATTGTAAGTTTCGGGCATGGGTTCAATCACATCGACCATGAGGCCGCAACCGACAATTCAGTGATGGTGGTGAACACCGCGGGGTTCTGCACTGAAGAAGTTTCAAATCACGCCATCATGCTAATCTTGGCCTGTGCCAAAAAACTTACTATTTTGAATGACCTTACAAAGGCAGGAGAATGGGGGGCATCCACGGGTCGCCATGTAGCTGATATGGCTCCCGTTACTGACCAAACCCTGGGCCTTATATCGCTGGGAAACATCGGGCGAGCAGTTGCCAGAAAAGCACAGGCTCTGGGAATGGAAGTAATAGCATACGACCCATACGTGCAGCCATGGATAGCGAGAGAATACAGAGTGGAATTGGTTTCAAGCTTGAACGAAGTGGCCGGCAGATCGGATTTCATATCAATGCATACACCACTCAATAATCAAACCACAAAACTAATAGGCGCTAGTTTTTTTAAGTCTATGAAAGAAACTGCCTACTTTGTAAACACCTGCAGAGGCGGCACAGTAGATGAACAAGCACTCATATCAGCCCTACACAATAAAGAATTTGCAGGTGCTGGCATAGATGTTTTTGAAATAGAACCAACAGCAAAAGACAACCCTTTGTTTTCCATGGAAAATGTCATGGTAACCCCTCATTCTGCAGGATCATCAAATCGCGCCAGAGTAGCCTCACAAGTTCAAGTTGGCCAAGAAAGTGCTCGGTTGCTAAGTGGCACCTGGCCTATGTCCCTTGTTAATCCTGAAGTAAGAGCAAGGATAGACATGAGAGGCCCAGCTACCAGAGACTAACACGATCAATGCAAAACAATTGCTGATATTCTATGTTGTGTGAGCGATGAATTGTTTAGCTCATAGTTAATATTAGTTTGCCAAAAAAGCCCAATGACTCCATAGCTTGATGTGCTCTTGATGCGTCTTCAAGTGGATAGGTTTCATGTACTATGCCCTTGATGGTACCTTCACCAGCTTGGTGGATTATGTTCCTGAGATCTTCAGACCTTCCCATAAATACTCCGAACATAGTTACGTGTTTAGTGAACATTGCCCCCATCTGCAACTCAGC
>CAYTAN010000012.1:0-15187 GCA_964435605.1 uncultured Dehalococcoidia bacterium | reverse complement strand
AGTATTACCCGGTTTTGATTGAAATATTCTTTTTACGTGATACATACAAAGCTCCTTCAAATAACATTATTTATTGGTCAACGTTACATCAAATTAAGGTATCCGAAAACCTGACACCGAATGTCAAGTTGATTGGATTTGTTCCTAAAATGATGTTATTTACTGGATAACAGTACATCAATCCAAAGGATAAAAAAATATGAAATGTAAGTGCGCCTGTTGGGGTGCAAACACCAAAAAAGAGCCCTCTGGGACTCTTTCTTACATATCGGTAAATGCACAATCTTCGAGGCTAGTTAAAAGGAGACTTATCATTGAAGAGGTAGAGAGTTCGATTCTCTCCAGCTCCACCATCTATTTGGGACTAGCCGTAATCTACCCAGAGAGTGTTATTGACCAATTAATTTATCTACGTATTCCACAAACCCAGGTTTAAAAACGAAACGTCCCATATCACGGTACCAATCAAGCACACCGGGACCTGTTCCCAGCATTATATTTGCATATGTCAACGCATCTGAACTGGTTTTGTCGTAATCCCACAACTGTTGAATTCTCAGGAAATACGAAACCATAAACACATTAAATCGATGCCGCTCCTCCTTGGATAGAGTTGAATCAGCTTCAATACCTCTCAAATATATATTGGTAAATCCAGGGTCCGTGATCATCAGTCCGATCCATTGCACAATCCCGCTTGTCAATTCAGTTCTAGTCGATTCTGCCGAATCTCTATGCTGTAGTCTAAGCTGTGAGGCCAAAAAGATTGCTACAGCTAGAGTTGCCGCACTTGTGGCAATTTGAGCTATAACCGCTATGTAATCCATCAAAACAACCTACTGCCTCCCATCAAGTTCAATTCAATGTCGCTTCACGACCCCACGTGATTGAAATATGAAAACTAGAATTCGATTATTTCATAAAGAGCACGGCTGCCTGAAGAAGTATTCTCGTTTACTCCACTTATCAACCCTTTAGTAGCATCGTCCATTCCGGCATAGAAAGCCCTCTGATCTTTAAAATATTCATCCAAACTATCAATTTCAATCTCCAATACGATCACATCCATATCGCCTGAAATATCTACATACAACCTTGTAGGAAGGCCCATACCCCTATAGTTTTCAGCAACCGGTTTAAACCCTGCCATTGCTTCGGGACTTTTACCTCGTTGACAAATCCAAGTATTTCTCAATGCATATCTCATTCAATATACCTCCTTAAATAATGACCACATTATATGAATTAGAATTTATTTTGGCTAATTAGTGCAAGATTGTTAACCCAACGAATCTTCTATCCACTCTGTTAACGACCTCAAGAATCACAGGCAGAACTGTCTGCGGATGATATCTCATATGTGAATTAGTATAATAGCCATACAAAATACTAAATTCATTTAATCATGGACATAAACACTAAGAAAATCCAATATGATGCATAGACCATTTGCTAATCGTGGCTTGCTTTGCACCCTATATTTCAACGAATAATTGATTTCCTTCACAAAGCCACGAATCATGTTCACTAGAATGACAACAATTAACTGAAGTGACCATAAGGTTCAGATGTACAAAGATAATTTCCTCCTTGTAGTGATTGGACTTAGCGCTCTCGCCAGCTTTGGCACTTCGGTCTACTTTTCTTCTCAAACATTAGGGTACATAGAAGGGATTTTTACAACTCTGGCCGTGACCGGAGGTACTTTGGGAACGTGGTTATTAATATGGCCAGCCTTATGCATTTATGAAGGAATATGGATCGTCCCTATTTTGTCCTTTGGAGGATATTTGGTCTTTTTTTTCGCTCATCTGGCCCTAAAGTACAAAAAACACACGATTGTATAAGTGAATCAAGTTCTATCTCCAAAAGTCTAAATATTCAATCCGCCAATGAGTCTGGGTCCTGGGTATCAATTGCTGCAATCGATACCACTGTTATCAGGCTTACCAGCCATTACAGGACCACAAAAATTTGTTACTCAGTCCCAGTATCACTTCGATGTTATTCCCCCATCGATTACCAATTCTGAACCTGTCACATATTTTGATTCGTCGGAAGCGAGGTACAAAACGGCATAAGCAACATCCTTTGCATCTGAGAAAAACCCTAAAGGGGTCTGAGCCATCCAATCCACTCTGGTATCTGGATGCATATCGGAAACCATAGGGGTGTCAACAAAGCCTGGATGGACAGAATTACATCTTATATTTTCACGTCCATACTCAACAGCAATCGATTTACTCAAAACTCTCACTGCTCCTTTGCTGGCCCCATATGCACTCTGACTTGAGCCTACCAAACCAGCAACAGAAGATATATTCACTATTGACCCGCCATCGCTTTTACGCATCAGTGGAATGGCCATTTTTATTCCAAGAAACATTCCCTTTAAATTAATATTTTGAACTCGATCCCATTCATCAACAGTTATTTCATGTACAGACTTTCTGAGGGTGATTCCGGCATTATTAACCAGAATGTCCAGTGTGCCATAACTTTGCAACACTTCCTCGGCGACCTGATCCCAATCAAGCTTACTGGTGACATCAAGATGGATATACTGGGCATCTCCACCAAGTCCTTTAATTTCGTCTTCTACACATTTGCCTTCTGTGTCAAGAATATCCCCAAAAATGACTCTAGCTCCCTCTTCAGCAAACAGCTTCGCCTCACAAGCTCCTTGCCCCCTTGCCCCTCCCGAAATCAACGCAACTTTACCTTCCAAACGTCCCATATTAATTTCCTCATTTCCCTAAGCGATCACAACTATCTATAAGTTAGATAATCTTTCAGCCAGTTTTATATCTGTGCTAACAAAAAAGCGCAAGCCCATTAGGTAAGATGTATCTATTGCTCATAAATCAAACCGCTATTAAATAGCGAATTGCATCCTAAATTATCATTGAGGAGTCTTCCTTATTTAAATAACTTGCCAATTAATTCATCAAAAAATATTAAGATTGCATATTAAGAGAACAAATTTGCTTGAGGGAAACCAAGATTTTGGGTAATAATTTGCGAAACTGGCTTAATTCATGGATTTTGAAGGTTAAATAACTTTGAGTGAAATATTCCAAAATATCAGAGTAATAGATATGAGCCAGAACGAGGCAGGGATGTATGCCGGACTACTGATGGCAGATATGGGAGCAGAAGTTATAAAGGTTGAACCCATAAACGGGGACCCATTAAGACAAAACGATAATTATAGGTTGTACAACCGCGGAAAAAAGAGTATCTCGTTAGATCTTTCAGATTCGAGAGATATAAAAACCTTTGATGCATTGATAAAAAAGTCTGATGTTTTTATTCAAACATATTTAATAAAAGAAGCTAAATCCGCCTTTTTAGATTTCGACAGCATCTCAAACAAGAATGAATCGCTGATCTATTGCTCAATTCCACCATATGGAGACGAGGGCCCACTGCGTAACATTCCGGGCGATGCTGGAACCTTAGCTTCCTATACAGGGATCTACGAAGGACAAGGTGGAGAAACCGGTAACCCTTTGTTCGTCCAACTGCCGTTTGTATCATATGGCACTGCATTCACAGCAAGTACGGCTATCGCAGCCGCCTTATATGAAAGAACGCATAGTGGTAAAGGTCAAAAAGTTGAAGTTCCCATGTACGCTGGGTCTGTCGCCATGCAGGCAACCGGATTTATTATTGGGGACGAGATTCCTGATCCTAGTATCACCCCTAATAGACCAAAAGGAGGACTTCCCATATACAGATTGTATCAGTGCAGTGACTCGTGGATTTTCATTGCATGCGGAAATAACGTTTTCTGGAACAAATTCTGTATAGCTCTAGATCTGATTGATCTTCTGGAAGATGAACGTTATGTGGGCGCTCCGTGGAATATCCCAATTGAGCACTGGCAATTCCTTAGTGATACTTTAGAACCAATTTTTCTTTCAAAAACGAGTTCACATTGGCTTGAACTTTTAAGAGATAACGATATTCCGTGCGCACCAGCCGGGGATCGTGAATCTTTTACACATCATCCCCAGGTCATACATAACAAAATGCTGTTAGAGATTGACGATCCTATTCTTGGAAAGACTACTCAACCAGCGCCTCCAGTCATATTTTCCAAATCTCCAGCGCAAGTGAAATCACCGGCGCCGACCATAGGACAGCATAATGGGAATACATTCGAAAAACATATGTCATCCGAGTCACTAAACACGAGTTTAAAGCACCCTCTACAGGGAATTAAAATCGTAGATTTGACAGGGTATATTGCAGGAGCGTATGGAACCACACTGTTGGCGGATCTGGGAGCAGATGTAATTAAGGTTGAATCATTTGCTGGCGATGGCTTCCGTCAGAATAGTACAGCCTTTCAAGGGTGGAACCAGGGAAAACGAGGAATCATAGTCAACCTAAAGTCCGAAGAAGGAATGAATATATTCCACCAGCTTGTACGGGACTGTGACGTGGTGACAGAAAACTATCGTGCGGGAATAGCAAAAAAATTAAAGGTAGACTACCAAAGTTTATACAAGATCAATCACAAAATAATTTATTCAACAGTCAACGGATACGGATTAAATGGACCATTCAGTGAATACCCCACTTTTGACCCCTTGATTCAGGCACAAAGCGGTGCTATGCGAGACCAAGGAGGGACTGGCGACCCCGTCTTTCTACGAATCGCTGCGTCAGACTACAGTTCGGCGATTTTATCCGCTTATGCGATTACGGCGGCATTGTTTCATCGAGCCAAAACTAAAGTAGGGCAGCAAATAGAAATACCGCTCATTAACTCTGCTTTTGCATATCAATTTGAAGAATACTTTAACTACCCTGGAAAGCCTGATAAAACACGATCAACACACCTAGGGACCTCTACAGGATACAGATTATATAAGGCCGCTGACGGCTGGTTTTTCCTATCATGTGAAAACTCTAGTGACTGGGCCAGGTTATGCGATGTTCTACAACGTCCAGATCTGAACAAAAATCGAGGCCCCATAGATCGTAAAAATATATCCGAATATTTGATGCAATCTCTCGAAGAAACCTTCTCAAGGAAAACAGTAAAATACTGGATCACAACACTACGAGAGGCAAATATAAAATGTGCACCAAATAGATCCATCAGGGAAATACATGAAGATGCTCAGGCTGCATATAATGGTTTAACTACAGAAACAACATCTTTCAATCTTGGCAAAATCAGGTTGCAAGGATTGCCTTTTAAATTTTCAAGAACTCCTGGAAAGCTTGGCTTACCCGCTCCGTCACATGGACAGCATACAGAAGTTGTTCTCTCCCAACTCGGATACTCATGCAATCAAATCCTAGATTTAAAGGAACGTCGGATAGTCGGATAGATGAAAATAAAACTACTATATTTAAAGGTTTTTACTAATGAAAATAACATCGATTGAATGTCTCATATTAGAAGGGGAGTATCCTTTTGTATTAGTTCATACAGACGACGGCCTCACCGGGATAGGAGAATGTTTCAGGCGACAACCATCTGTCACCAAAAGTATGATCGACGACATCATAACCCCATCAATCATTGGCAAAAATCCCGTAGAAACAGATGCAAGATATAGAGATATGATTCACTCTGCAAATGCTCTAGAAATAGGGGGAGCAGCCTGGATAGCGATAGCTGGTCTCGACATAGCACTATGGGATCTAAAAGGCAAACTCTTAAACCAGCCAATCTATGAACTTTTAGGTGGAAAAGTTAGGGATTCAGTGCCGGTATACGCAAGTTCAATGAAGAGAGACTTAACACCTTATGAAGAAGCCACCAGAGCCACAGGTTTAGTCGAAAAAGGTTATAAAGGTTACAAGTTACACAGCGCTGTGCCTGGGAAAATGGATGACTCAGCGGATCAAACAATAAAAACCGTAACGGAGGTGAGGAAAGCAGTAGGTGACGACATTGACATACTGGTCGATGTTAACGGGGCTTATTCGATTCATCATTCGATTGAGATAGGTAAAAAACTTGAAGACTTGGGAGTTTTTCATTTTGAAGAACCAAGACCGCATTACGATTTAGAAGGGCTATCTAAAATATCAGATGCCTTAACAATCCCCATAGCATCTGGTGAAATGATCTTTAGTCCCTATGAATACAGGGATCTGATCATTAGAGGAAAAGTTGACATTATACAGCCAGATATAGTGAAAGCACCTGGATTCACCGGATTTCTTCAAATAGAAAAAATCGCGAACGCCTTTGGAATCCCAATTACTTGCCATAACACTCAGCAAACGGTTAGTACCGTGGCCCATGGTCATTTTGTCCTAGCATCTGAACAAACTCCATATAAGCAAGAATACAACATAGAGCACTGCTCAATCCGAGATGACCGCCCAATACTGAAAGAACCTTTGAACATATCTAATGGAGAGTTAAAGCTAACGGACAAACCAGGTCTTGGAATTGAATTAGACTTAGAGACTGTCCGAGAATTAGCCAATATTTAGGGCTATAAGCAAAGATCCCCAGGTACCTATTTTGGTGCCCGGGGATCCCCCTCTGCCGATTCCCTCATTTGAGGGAGCGACTATTCACTTGTAAGATCTATAGTAGCACGTTTGTTCTAAAAGTCAAGAGCAGTGTGAATCTTAGTCCATCTTAACCAATTAAGTAGTGAACAAAATTGGATTTCGCATCCTTGGTGCTATATCGTCCTCTGACAGTTCGACCGCATCTTTCTGGTAGATTTGAATTCTGTGGTTACCAAAATCAGTGATAAACAATCTGAATTGATCGTCGACTTTCACCGTCATGGGAGCATTTAACCTTTGAGTTTTCTCAAAGTCTCCCATCTCTCTAAGCCTAAGTGTCACTTTATTAGCCAGGATGTATTGTTTCCCTGACTCAGACAGCGAAGCATTGCCATGGAAGCTCTGTATGTACCGACCGTCTTTATTAAATAACTGCACCCGGTCATTTTGCCAGTCAGAAACATAGATGTCTCCATGGGCATCCACTGCAACTGAGGTGGGTCTTAAAAATTCACCCTTTTCGCTGCCGCGAGATCCGATAGACATAACAAAATCACCATCTGCTGTGAATTTTTGCACTCGATCATTCTTCCAATCCGCAACGTATATATTTCCGGCTTGATCCACAGTTACACCCCAAGGCATGGAAAAGGCTCCTTCATCCGAGCCAGATTCCCCAAAGCATTGCAACAGTTCGCCCTCCCTTGTGAATCTCTGAATACGATTGTTAACGGTGTCAGATACCACTATATTACCTTCTGAATCAAACACCATCCCGGACGGCCTATCCATTTTCCCAGCCTCTGAACCTTGTTCACCAAAGGATCGAATATGTTCCCCTTCTTTGTCCATGATCACAATCTTGTGGTTGGCTTCATCCGATACATATAGGTTCTCGTCTTCATCTACGAGAAGCGCAACAGGCCACTGGAACAAGCTCGCGCCTCCTCGGGTCCCAAGATTCTCATCATCCCAATTTATCACTCTCACCTCGTTACCCAATCCTCCCCTGGTCAAAACATAAACGTTCTCCTTGCCGAAGCCAATATCCATAGGGTTGGACGTGACTCTACGTTGACCTAAAGTCATGTAATACGGAAATCCCGATCTCAGCAAATCAAAAGGTGCAACCATTTTTACCCTCTACTAATTACTTTTAAAAGGATTGATTTGTTCATAGGAACCGTTGACTATGGGGCTCGCATCCAAACCAAGCCATTGCTCCAAAATAGTTCCATATATCCCACGAAAATCAATCGTGTGTTCCAGGTCTTCTCCTTTTGCCCAGCGCTCTCTTTCCAGCGACGGGTACTCAGAGTACAACCCTCCTGCTATCGGCTTACCAACTATGTAAGCACCACCACCTGAACCGTGGTCTGTACCTGAGCCATTGTCCGCGATTCTCCTACCAAATTCGGTAAAGATAAGCATAACAACATTGTCGTCTGCATCATGTTCGGCTAAGTCAGCAAAGAAATCATTCACGGCTCTAGATAAGTCTCTAAACAGCCCTGGCTGTGTTGGCAGCTGGTTTGCGTGAGTGTCATAGCCTCCCTGTTGAGTATAAAAAATCCTCGTTCCTAGATCAGCCGTATGCACCCTGGCAACATCCCTTAAGGACTTAGCGATTGGGCTATCTGCATATTCAACGGTCGATTCATATTGCTGTGGAGCGACCTTAATCATATCTGCTCCAGAAAGAACGTCTCTACCGGTCCGTGACAAGTATTCCATAACAGGACCAGTACCGATCGCTTGACCATACATATCTTTAAATATTTGTAGAGCCTGATCTCTTTGGTCTCTAGCGGAAATGCCACTCATCAGTCCATATTCATCAAGATTCGAAACGCTGGTAACAGGCACACCTGCCTTTGACATCGCCCTAGGCAGACCAACACCGAAACTAACACCAGTAAGGGGATTTTCCCCTTGAGGATCTAGTTCTTGTATAGTTCTCCCCAACCACCCAACAGTGGACACTTCGTCTGGCTCGCATGTATGCCAAATATCCATCCCTCGGAAGTGACTTCTATTTGAATCTGGATATCCGATGCCTTGGACTACGGAAACCATACCCTTATCGTAGAGTTCTTTGAATGGGGCCATCTCAGGATGCCATCCCAAAGTATCGTTCAAAGGCAGCACTTGATCTTGGGGAATACCTAAAAATGTCCTGTTGTCATAGTAAATAGAGTTGGTGTACGGCACCAGGGTATTCATAAAATCACACCCTCCTGATAGCTGCACTACTACGAAAACCGGATCTTTTTTATTGACTGTTGTCATGTTTCTATCCTCTCATTTATTGCATTCGTTATGCGAACTGATACTCTCGTGTTGAGACTATCAATTGAATCATCCTAGCTACTTTTATAGCGTTTTCGCTTCTCGCTTGTTCATTGCTTAAGTCAATATCTCCAACAGCATCGGCGTATCTGCCCAGGGCCTCACGTGTTTCCGCACCTATATCAAACTGCCCTACCAAATCCAAACATCTATCCACCAGTTCTGACCCCTGTACGGAATCCCCTAACTTATTCAACATTTCTGTGAATCCAGGAGTTTCTAAATCATTAAATTGATTAACAGCGAAATTGACTCGCTCATTTAATGTTCCACCATCAATCCACTCGTGCCCTGTATGCCACCCTTCGACAGTTGGTGGATTCATGAGAGCCTGCCCCATCACCGACGCTGCAGCATATAGTGCTCCTACAGTCTCTCCTGATCTTGGAATAACGCTGTAAGTCCCTGACAGTTTGAGCGTCCCTGCTATCAGCTCAGACGGATTCTTGACTTTCTTATACATAGCTTCCTTGAAAAAATCCGAATTAAACATGAATCTTAATAATGGTTTCAATTCGCCATTATTTTCCATCAGCACGGAAATCATCGCATCGATCGCGTCAGGATTTTTAGGAGGTTCTATATTCCATGCTGGAATTTGAGGTTCATCCTCGACGAAAAAGTTATAAAGGTGTCGAGATATAAACAAGGCTGTAGCCTTCTCTTCGCAAATTATGTCGATTATATCCTCACCATTAAAATGTCCTCGCCTTCCCAGAAATACTTTCTCGCTATCGTCATGATCGTCAGGATCGTAAACGAAAGAAGACTCATACTGGCCGCTCGGATACAGTGGAAGTGGCTGTTCGAAGGTCCAACCTGTGAAAGCTCTGGAAGCTTGCTTTATATCATCTTCGCTATAGTTACCAACCCCCATAGAGAACAACTCCAAAAGCTCCCTACCCCAGTTTTCGTTTGGTTGATCCGCATGATTCTCACAATTATCTAACCAGTAATTCATGGCTGGATCTTTAGCCAGATCTAAAAAAACGGTTTTCAGATTGCTAAGTCCATTTAGCCGAAATGTCTCTATCTGAGCGATTAATGTCGGCGGGTGTTCACTTTTGGAATATCCCGTGGCAAACACATGGTGCCAGAAAAGTGCCATTTTCTCCTCAAGGGGTCTTTCAGAATTTATCATCTTCCAGATCCACTTACCCGCGTATAGTGGGTGAGAATCATGATATGAAAGCTCGGGAGTGTAGCGTTTCAGATAATCTTCATCAACTAAGTCAAATCGTTCCGGATGCAACAAATCTTCAACTATGTCCTCATAACTTCTTTCAGAGATGCTCTCTAAATGAGTAAGCGAGGCCCCAAAGCCCGCCCTTCTCAACAAATGAGCTTTCAGCTCTAAATCCTTAACTGTCATAAATAATTGCCTCCTTTCTCGAGCACTAATTATCCTTGCGTGACTAAAAATAAAACAAGACCTTCGCCTAACGCCTATTCCACCAACAGCATTTTAAGACATATCAAACTTTGGAATCAAGAACATGGCACCTTTATGGCCATCTCCCCCATGTCGACCATAATCCCAATCTCCTCAACCCACCCCTGTTTTATTTTTCAAATAATCAACAATCATGTGTCGGCCTAATTGATCGGGTTTGGCGTAAAAAGTTCTGCCCCCATTTATTGCATGCATACGTTCAATAAACTCTATTAAAAAATAATTCATCTCTAGCATGAAGGTATTAATTATTATTCCTTCTCTGGTGCACCGTTTCACTTCTTTTAAAGTTTCTTCAATAGTTTGTTTTGTCGGTGGATGTGAGAAATATGCTCTTCCCTCTTCCATATGCACTGTTGGCTCACCATCTGTGATCATCAGAATTTGCTTATTTGCAACCTTATGATTACGAAGAATCTGCCTAGACAGTTCCAACCCATGTTGCATGTTAGTTCCCGAAACCCAATGGTTCCAATTCGATTCAGCCAAATGTCCGGCATCAATTGTCATTGCATAGTCAGAAAACCCTACAGTGGAAAATTTATCCTTAGGGAATTTTGTTCGTATAAGATGCTGAAGAGCCAATGCAACTTTTTTTGCTGCAACATAAGAACCATACATACCCATTGAGCGACTTTGATCAATCATCAAAACGGTCGCGGATTGTGTGAGAACTTCGTAATCATCAGCCTCCAAATCATCGTGTCTTAGAGAAATAGGAGCCTTACCCCCATTTCTAAGAACAGCATTGAATACAGATTTTTGGAGATTTATATTCGTCGCTCGGCCGAATTCATATTTCGACGTTTGTCCTGTCAAATCCCCAAATTCCCCTTCATGATAGGTTTGGTGTAAACCAACATCTCCCTTACTTATAGCAGAAAATATTTCTGACATCGCCTTTTCAGCAATTTTATTGATTGCGCTCTGACTTAATTTGAATCTATCCCTGTGTGAGTTAAGAAAGCCACTCTCCTCCAATATTGAAAGTAACTCTCGCATTTCATAAATATTTACTCGAGCTTGGTCACCAAGGAGATCTCCCAATTCGACAGCATCAATATCACTAAGTACTCCACTTCTCATGGCCTCTTTTACAGAAGCCTGGGCTCGCTTTACACGATCAATCAAATCTTTAAGATGGGATATCTCTTCAAATTCAACTTCAGTATTGCCCTTGAACTTATTTTCACTAATCAAAGAATTCGCATCACCGAAAGAATTTATCCAACGGCTTATAGAATCAGGGTCGTAATTGTTCAGTATAGATTTGAGGAGTTCGTCAAGCTCAAAGGATATATCTCTCAACCCACCAACTTTTCTACTATCTGGACTATTGGTAAATCCTTCAGTATAAATATCCTTCAACGCTTCATTAACATCCCCAGACTCAAATACT
Organism: uncultured Dehalococcoidia bacterium; assembly: GCA_964435605.1. GTDB lineage: Bacteria > Chloroflexota > Dehalococcoidia > Lucifugimonadales > UBA826. The sequence goes on along the minus strand of CAYTAN010000012.1, from coordinate 3,494 downwards.
CTCTCAGATATGATTTCCATCGCTTCTTCAATTTTGACGGCACTTTTTTCTAAGTTCTGTCTTCTTAGGTATGTGTATTCGAGCAATACTTCCTCCGGAAACAATTTCTCGGCTTTTTGGAAATATACTTGCAATAGCAGGATCAATCAATCAACGGCACCGAATTACATGCTAGAATCGCCTCTCAATTCAGCATAGGCTAATAATGATTCGCAGAAGGACATAAAATGAAAATCACCGACATGCGACTAGAAAACTACCGATGGCCAAAACAAGCCGCCCAAAGTAACGGGAAACACACCTATACTCATGAAGGGAGAAACTTTGTTTTCATTGATACCGACGAGGGAATCACTGGTGTAGGACAAATAGGCGGCACACACACAGCTGATTCAATAAACAAAGCTATCTTCGATTACTATAAAGAGTTCGTGATCGGCAAAGACCCATTCAACAATGAGCAAATCTGGGACGAACTATGGGAGCCTAAAATATCAGGACGTCGAGGAATGACAACGAGAGTCATCAGCGGAATAGACATAGGCCTTTGGGATATAAAAGGAAAAGCAGCTAATCAACCTGTATATAAATTACTTGGTGGGTATACCAACAGAGTGCCGGTCTATATAGCCGGAGGATACTACGAAGATGGTAAGGGCATTAAAGAACTACAGGAAGAAATGATTGCTGCCGTAAACCAAGGATCTAACGCCGTAAAGATGAAGGTAGGCGCTGTCCCTATAAACGAAGACATAGCGCGAGTAAAAGCAGTGCGAGAAGCCATTGGACCAGACATAAAGTTAATGGTGGATGCAAATTGTGCTTATAGATTCTATGAAGCAATTGAGATAGCAAAAAAAATGGAGCCCTATGACATATTTTGGTTTGAAGAACCAATAGCTCCTGATGATTACAAAGGACATCAGCTTATCAGCCAAGCCACCTCCGTTCCGATAGCTACCGGGGAAAACGAGTACACGAGATATGGCTTCAGGGATCTAATCGAATCAAGGGCTGCAGCAATTCTTCAACCGGACGCGTTGATCATGGGTGGACCAACAGAATTTATGAAAGTGTCCGCTCAGGCACAGGCCCACGACCTGCCTATAGCGCCACACGGCCGACAAGAAGTTCATATACATTTACTATGTGCAATACCAAACGGATTAATTCTAGAATATTACAGTGCGGAAACTGACCCCATATTTGACAAAGTATACGAGTACAAATTAGAAGTGGATAATGGTTACGTTAGCCCTCCAGAGCTGCCAGGATTCGGCATGGAACCTAACCTAGAATTCTTACAACAATACAGAGTATCGTAAAGTTTATCGCCTGTACGGCATTTCTGTATCAGGATGATCTTTGACGTAATGACCCTGTTGCACACCAAAGTTTTCCTGTAACTGAATAGTCAGTCCGCCATCAACAGGAAGTGCATGCCCTGTTATGAAAGAAGCCATACTGGAGCATAAAAAAACAGCCGCATTACCAATGTCTTCAGGTGTGCCCGTACGCTTTACTGGATATTGGTCGGCGAAGAATCTAAGGCCGGATGGATTGTCCTTCCATGTGCTTTGCTCAATTCGCTCCGTGACTATATGTCCAGGACATATAGCGTTAGCACGAATTCCTACTTCCCCATAATCCACAGCCATCTGTTTGGTGAGAGCGATAACAGCTGACTTACCTGTCTCATACGTCAGAGCCTTTCTAGCTACTAATAAGCCATGTACAGACGATATATTCACGATAGAACCGCCTCCCGTCGCAGCCATGACAGGAATGGCATATTTAGAACCAGCGTAAACGGAGGTCACTAAGGAATTGATATCTTTTTGCCATTGCTCTTCTGAAACTTCAAGCACTCCTCCTCTTTGAGCATCGGAGGAGTTATAAGCATTGTTAACCAATATATCAAGTTGTCCCCACTTTGATTGTGCAATTGCGACCATATTCTTAAGATCATCAAAGGAAGTAACATCCACTTTCAAGGCAAGAGCCTCTGAGCCAGAGTCCATTATTTCTTTAGTTGTGTCTTTTGCAGTTTTTATGTCTATATCGGCGATCAATACTTTGGCACCAGCCTTCGCTAAACACCTCGATATGCCACCTCCAACACCTTGAGCTCCACCAGTAACAATAGCCACTTTTCCGTCTAATCTAATCATAATTTTCTCCCTGAATGAGGCCCGTCATTTAACAATGGGGTAATTGAGAGGATGGCCAGACACTTTAAGATCGTAACGGCTGATATGCCACCTACCCAAATTTGAACTAAGCAAATCATCCAAATTGTCTCCACAGAAAGCTATATTTGTAGGAGCAGCCATCATAGTCCCCTCATAATCATGAGCAACAACCTCCAGGTTTTGATCCGTGGTGAAACGGAATATGCTGTCGGGCCGATAACAGGAAATAAAAAGATTCCCGTCAGAATCGAAAGCCAGGCCATCTGGTACTGAGTTAGGTATCTTCAAAACCAACTCCGCAGAGCCTGCGGAGCCATCAGAGTTTATTTTTATTCTCTCAACTCTAGGGTCGTTAAGACTAACTACTACGTAAAGATATAACCCATCCGGGGAAATACAAAGGCCATTTGGGAATTCTTTCGGAGTTTCAGACCACAATTCTGTATTATTCCCTGGATGTATTTTAAATATCCTACCGTTATCTTCTCCCCAAGTTCCAGAATCACTCACGTACAGACAACCGTTTTTGTCAAAAACAGGATAGTTAGGGGCAATCATGGGGTCCTCAATTATACCTTCAGAATATACCTCTAATTTTCCCTGAGAGTCACATCGATAAACCTTATTACCACTACACACATAGAGAAACCCTGAACCATCTTGGCAAATACCACCAACAAACTGAGGAGCCTGTGAGAACTGTTCAAAACAATTCTTTTCTACGTCAATCCTATACAGCTGGCCAGCTTCTCCACCGGCATATGCAAAGCCATCACTACCCCAGGCAACACATTCTGGATGATCAAGTCCGGCCGCGAAACTGCCAACACAATATGAAACATCTTTTTTAATATCGAGAATTGGCATTGATTACTCCACCAACAAACTTACTGATCCGAGGTTATCCATTTCTAATAAAGCAGAAGTACCTGCTTGGAGGAAAGTCGGAGGAATCATACTACCTGTGATGACTAAATCTCCCGCTCGTAAATATTTCTTTCGTGACAAAAGCGCGTTTGCAATCCAAACCATGGGCTCTACAGGATGCCCGTTCACATCAGAACCTTTTCCAGAACCTACAGACTGACCGTTAAGCTTGAGTTCGCATACACTGCCTGGTATATCTAAATCTCCCCAATTTTGAACAGGACTCCCTAAGACCACCCCGGCACCACTAATATTTGTAGCTATGGATTGAGGAATAGAATCTTCCCCTAAAGAAGGCCTGCTATCAATAATTTCATAGGCAATAGATATCGATTCTACAGCTGCAAACACATCATCTTTGCTGACCGAACCAGA
>CAYTAN010000011.1:0-18517 GCA_964435605.1 uncultured Dehalococcoidia bacterium | reverse complement strand
ATCCTTTTACTAGTCCCGTGTAGTTCCTTCTCAAAGGCCTATCAATATCGCTATTGAGAAGACTATAGACATATGTCCTGGAAACTGCATGTCGCCTTGGGTCAAATTCAGCATCAACTCTGTACGCTTCGATCACTGCTATGTCATCAGGTAAATAAGCATTCATAGCACCTTTAATGGTGTACGGCTCGTACCCGCTTTCTGTATCAAACACAACCACCTGACCAATCGCATGCACCCCAGCATCTGTTCTTCCTGCAGCTTTTACCCGTAAGTCTTCCTTAGTGAATTGTTTTATTGATTTTTCAATTTCCTCCTGTATAGTGGCAACGTTCTTTTGATATTGAAACCCGTGGTAATTCAATCCATCATACTCAACTACAAGAGCTACTCTCATAGAGGCATTACTCTCCTAACTACACAAACTCCAGCACCGACACCTCAGCGCCATCACCCTTGCGAATTCCAATTTTTGTGATCCTTGTGTAACCGCCGCTACGATCCAAATACCGAGATCCTATGTCATCAAATACCTTTTTAACAACAGCCTCATCAGTGAGAATTGCAGATGCTTTTCTTCTATTATGAAGCCCTCCTTTTTTACCAAGAGTAACAACTTTCTCAGCTATTTTACGAACCTCTTTAGCTTTAATATCCGTTGTTTCAATTCTCTCATGTTTAAGGAAGTCTGTAGCCATTCCTCGCAACATCAACATCCTGTGCGCTGTAGGGCGTCCTAACTTCCTTCCTCCCATTCTATGTCTCATTTATTCACTTACTCCTGGACTACAGATTCAGAGGAAGATTTTTCTTGCTCCGAATCCGTGATTCCTTCTATTTCTGAATCGTTATTTGGATCCAGATGTGCAGGCAAAATACCTAATTCTCTAAACTTGTCATATAGCTCAGTGTAGGATTTCTCTCCGAAGTTTCTTATACTCAAAAGCTCTGATCTCGGCTTTTCCATCACTTCCCCAACTCTATTTAAACCGGCCCTTTTCAAACAATTCAATGTACGAGATGAAAGATCCAATTCTTCAACTACCATATTGTAATGCTCGGCAGGAATATCCATCGTAACCCCTTCAGCCCCCTCCTGAGCGTTTTCGGCCTTGGTGAAAAGAAAAAATTGGTTCACTAAGATGTTTGCAGCTTCAATTAATGCTTCAGCTGGCTCAGTCGATCCGTCGGTCCAAATTTCCATCTGGAGTTCCTCGAAATCGGTCCTATACCCCACACGAGTTTGATTAATACTATAATTCACTTTACGTACTGGGGTGTAAATGGAATCTATAGGTATGACGCCAATCGGGTGCCCCTCACTGCTTTCAGCCGTCTTGTATCCAATCCCATGCCCGATATTCAGCTCAACGGATAGCTTGGCATCTTCAGAATTCAAAGTTGCGATATGCAGTTCAGGATTCACAACCTTGAAATCAGGGCTTCCACTAACATCTGCAGCGGTCACAACCCTCTCCCCACTCGCATCAATTCTGAGTTTACCTGGGGTATCCACTTCAGTCCTAATTCTGATCCCTTTCAAATTGAGAAGTATCTCAGAAACTTCTTCCTTTACATTCTCAACATTTGAATATTCATGTAGAATTCCTTCGATCTTAACCCAAGTCACTGCACTCCCACCCAGCGAGTTATACAACACTCTCCTTAATGGATTACCCAAGGTAACCCCATATCCAGGATCTAATGGTCCTATCACAAATCTCCCATAATTTTCGGAGGATTCAGCGACCGATATACTGGGATTTGCAACTATCTCCTCTTCAACATCCGGAAGGTCTAATATAGACGCAGACGAATATTCCATTGCCATTTTCTGTCTCCTAATATTGTTACTTGGAGTAAAACTCAACTATTTGAACTGTATCCACCACTAGCTCACCATCGTCCGCCATTGGGTCAGACAAAACAGTGGTTTCCAAACTCCCCTGATCCAAACTTATCCAATGTGGTGCAGCAATCGATTTGCAGTTATTAAGAGCTAACTCATGTAAAGACGTTTTGCTCCCGCGCTCTGTCCAACTTATTTTGTCGCCTTGGGTTACTTGAAAAGAAGGTATATTCACCTTTGTACCGTTAACTGTAAAGTGGCCATGATTTACCGCCTGACGGGATTGCTTGCGGCTTAAAAACATGCCGGATCTGTACAGTACATTGTCGAGCCGTTTCTCGAGTAGCACCATCAGATTATCCCCTGTAACACCGTCCATATCGAGCGCTTTTTCGTAATAATTCCTGAATTGCTTCTCAAGAATCCCATATATAAATTTCGCTTTCTGCTTTTCTCTTAGTTGCAGCCCGTAGTTCGAAATACGGCGACGTCTAACAAACCCTTGGTTAGCCCTTTTTTCTTTTCTTGTCCCGTACACTCCAAAAGTTTCCAACCCAAGAGATCTGAGCTTTTTTTGTATCGGACCCGTGTACCTTGCCATAAATCACCAATTCTTTCTCTTAATCAAAATCTTTTTACGATCGGCGCCGACCCTACACCCTTCTACGCTTGGGAGGCCTACAACCATTATGAGGTATCGGGGTCACATCCTTGATACTAGTAACCGCAATGCCCGCATTTTGCAAGGCTCGTATGGCTGACTCCCTACCTGCACCTGGGCCACGGACATATACCTCCACCTGTCGGATTCCTTGTTCCATAGCTTTTCTTGCAGCATCTTCACCAGCCCTCTGCGCAGCAAATGCGGTCGACTTACGAGACCCAGTAAACCCAGCTGTTCCTGAACTACCCCAAGCCACTGGATTACCCGAGGGGTCCGTAAGTGTCACTATAGTATTATTGAATGTTGACTGGACATAAGCCTTCCCGATAGGGATAGGTCCTCTTTCTCGCCTTCTCGTCCTTGGTCGTCTTGCCATTATCCTAGTCCTCTCTATCTCGTTGTAACGTTTCTTCTTGAAACAGCTATTTTCTTACCCCTTTTGGCGCGGGCATTAGTTTTTGTTCTCTGGCCTCTAACTGGCAACCCTCTACGGTGCCTGAGACCCCTGTAGCAACCTATATCTATTAATCGTCTGATATTTTGGTTTATCTCTCGCCTTAAATCCCCCTCAACAATCTTCTCCCTGTCAATCGTCTCTCTTAAACGATTAAGTTCCTCTTCTGACAAGTCTCTCACTCTAGGGTTACCTACAATCCCAGATTTAGAAACGACATCAATTGCCTGTGCTGGACCTATACCAAAAATCCTAGTTACAGCTGTTTCAACTCTTTTGTTATCTGGAATATTGACACCGGATACTATCGCCATGCTGGACTCCTCAGCCTTGCCTTTGTTTATGTTTCTGGTTTTCGCAAATTATCATGGCACGCCCCTTCCGCCTAATGACTCTACATTTTGGGCATCTGACTTTGATTGATGCACTAACTTTCATTTCACTTGGTCCTTGAGAAATTATTTATCTAAACCGGTAAGTTATTCTACCTCTAGTTAAATCATAGGGCGATAAATCTACCAACACCCTATCGCCTGGTAACACACGTATATAATTAACTCTAAGCTTCCCAGATATATACGCTAAAACTTCGTGTCCGTTGGCTAGTTCAACCTTGAAAGAGGCATTTGGTAAGGCCTCTTTCACAGTTCCTTCTACTTCTATTGACTCATTTTCCTGCTTCGTCATTCCTTCTCCCATAATACGCTCAGGTAGTTCTACTTTGAATTACCTAGGTTAATATTTCGGGCCCCTCCTCCGTTATCGCTACAGTATGTTCAAAGTGAGCCGATAATGTCCCGTCTTTTGTACACACGGTCCATCCGTCTTTCATTACTTTTGTCTGCCAGGTGCCTATATTAAGCATTGGTTCAATAGCCAAAGCCATTCCCGCCTTTAACTTAGGCCCCCTGCCTGCTGACCCGTAATTAGGCACTTGCGGTTCCTCATGCAGTGATCTTCCTATTCCATGACCAACATATTCTCTCACCACAAAAAAGCCCAATCCTTCAGCATGGGTTTGGACCGCGTTTGAGATATCAGTTAACCGAGACCCTACTTTGGCCTGTTCTATACCCTTATTCAATGACTGTTCCGTAGCTGACAAAAGTAACTCAGCCTCCCGAGAAATTTTCCCAACGCCAACAGTAAACGCACTATCGCCATGATAACCGTCCACTATAGCACCAAAGTCCACACTAACTATATCTCCCTCGCACATAACTCTCTCATTAGGTATACCATGTACTATCTCTTCATTGAACGAGAAACATATCGTCGCAGGAAAAGGAGGCATGCTGGGACTGGGTTGATAGCCTTTAAATGAGGGAATCGCCCCTTCTCCTCTAATAACCTCTTCAGCCAATGAGTCCATTTCCTGACTTGTAGCGCCTGGGCATATGGCATTTTTGACAGCAGCCTTTGCCTTAGCCACTACTTTTCCAGCCTCTCTCATCAAATCCAATTCTCTTTGAGACTTAATTGTTATGCCCATCGGGCTTTTTGTAACATCATTCATGAAATTATTACCACGTCACTTTTCAAACAGGGGATACATTATACATGTAACTATGAGCCCATCTCCTGAATCAAAGATGTTAGCTCAACCCTAACAAGTTCAATTGATCTCGAGGCATCAATACTCTGTAATTTATTGCCTTGATCGTAGTGTCTAAGTACAGGTTCAGTTGATTCTTCATATACCTTCAGGCGATTCTTAACCACTTCTATTTTGTCATCATCACGTTGATACAAGTTACCGTTGCACGAATCGCAAGTTTTCTCCTTCATCGGAGGCGCAAATAGCCTATGGTACGGCCTTTGGCATTCACGACAAATGAGACGGCCAGTCAATCTATCGACCAGCTCATCAAAACTAACATCAAAGAACACGACTTTATCAATACCCTCGTTATCTAATCTACTATCCAATTCTTCTGCCTGTTTAATAGTCCTCGGAAACCCATCCAAAACAAACCCACAATTATTCTCAGGTTCATTTATCCATCCCATGATCATATTGATGGTCACTTTATCAGGAACATATTCTCCACGTTCCATGTATCCCTGTGCGAGCTTTCCTAGTTCTGTTCCGTTAGCAAGGTTGTCTCGGAATAGATCACCAGTCGACATGCTATTCACATCCAAAAGATTTGCTATATAAGAAGCCTGAGTTCCTTTACCTGACCCAGGCGGTCCCATAAGTAAAATCCTCGTCATCTTATGAACCCTTCATAATTTCTCATAAGTAGTTGAGACTCTAGTTGTCTCATCGTATCCAAGGCGACACCGACCATTATTAATAGGCTTGTACTGCTGAGAGTTAGAGCCCTTATCCCCGTCAATTCAGTAACGAAGAAAGGTATTACGGCTATAATCCCTAAAAATATAGCCCCACCCCACGTAATCCTCATTATGACTCTGTTTAAGTACTCTTGTGTCGGCTGACCCGGCCTGATCCCAGGAATAAAACCTCCATTTCTTTGAAGATTCTCCGACAGGTTTTGCTGTTGAAACACTACCAATGTATAAAAAAAAGTGAACATCACAACCAGAACAAACACTGCTATCCAGTAAGGGAGATTTGACGGGTCCAATGTATCAACAAAAAAAGTGGCAATACTATTCCCAATGCCATCATCTAGAGGATTCCTGAAATAGCTCGCGATTGTCGCAGGTAAAATTATAATTGAGAAAGCAAATATTAACGGAATCATCCCTGCAGTATTAACTCTGATGGGTAAAAAAGTTGAACCACTCTGCCGTTGCATTCTTCCGCCCCTAAATACACTTCTCCCATATTGGACAGGGATTCTCCGCTGAGCCTCGTTGAATATCACAATCACAAAAATGATTCCAAATCCTATTATCCCCAACAGCATTAGCCCAGACACGTAGTCACTCTCCAAGAATCCACGACCAATCATTTGCGGGAAACTTGCTACGATACCGCCAAATATTATGAGGGATATACCGTTCCCTAGGCCCCTTTCAGTGATAAGTTCTCCAAGCCAAACTAAAAACATCGTTCCCGCTACCAAGGAGAGCATCATCGCTAAAGTGTGTAAGTTTAGTCCGAAGTCAATGCCAGGAAGAACACCTGAAGACCTCAACAAAGTTAGCTGGCCCCATCCTTGCAAAAATGCCACGGGTACGGTTAGGTAATGAGTGTACTGATTTATCCTTTGACGCCCAAATTCCCCTTCCTGAGATAATTCTTTCAACCCAGGGAGAACCGGGGTCAATATTTGCATCACAATGGAGGATGTAATATACGGATATACCCCAAGAGCCGCCACACTTAGGTTCGCCAGAGCACCTCCGCTAAACAAGTCTAAAAATCCAAGCAAAGCTTGTTGCCGAAATGCCTGAGATAGTGCCTGAGTATCAACGCCGGGAACCGGTACGTGGGCAACAAACCTGAATATGAGCAACATTGCCAATGTGAACAGTATTTTCGACCTTAAGTCCGGTACCTTCATCACATCGATCATAGACTGTATCAGCTGTGGGCGACTTACTTGTTCGCCTCTATTAGCAGAAGATTGACGAACCATATTAGCCTATGACCTGTGCTGACCCGCCTGCTTTCTCAAGCTTTAATGTAGCTGAAGCGGAAAATTTTTGCGCCACAACATTCAAAGGTACGTCAACATCCCCGTTACCCAAAATCTTTAGCGGCAGTGCGGGATTGTCAATTAGCCCCTTCTCCTGAAGTATCTGGAGTGTGACATCTCCACCCTCTGGAAAACATTCTACAATTTCTCCCAAATTAATCACGGTAAAGTTTGTCTTGAAAATATTATTAAATCCTCTGAGGGATGGAAGCCTTTTGATAAGCGGCAATTGCCCACCCTCAAACCCTGGCCTGACGCCACCGCCGGATCGAGACTTCTGGCCTTTCATGCCCTTTCCGGAATAGCTCCCATTTCCACTAGAGTCACCTCTGCCTACCCTTTTACGATTCTTTTTTGCCCCCCTAGGTGACCTAAGAGTGTGATTATGCATTGACATATCTAAGTTCCAAAAATTTCCATTATTTTTTAATTATCCAATTCCACTACATCAACCAAATGTCCAACTTTCTTGATCATCCCTATGATTGACTCTGAGTCATCATGTTCAACCGTGTGGTTCAATTTTCTCAAACCTAAACTTTGGACGATCCTCCGTTGCCTGTGTGAATACCCGATCGTACTTTTCCTTAACGTAACTGCGATTCTTGCCATGTATCTATCCTATTACCGAAATAAGCCTCAACTGTTACTCTTGAACCGATGTATTTCGTTGAGCATAGTTGAGCCGTCTTTCTCGTTCAATCTGGGGATCTTTGATCATTTGTAGTCCCTTCAGAGTCGCTTTCACAACATTGGTAGGGTTAGTGCTGCGACGTACCTTTGTCACCACGTCTTTTATACCAGCTAACTCCACAACTGCCCTCACTGATTCGCCCGCTATGACACCAGTTCCAGGCGAAGCTGGGCGTAGCATAACCACACTACCACCGTACTTAACAGTGACTTCATGGGCTATCGTTGAACCCTTCAAGGGAACATTTACCATATTCTTTTGGGCATACGTGGAACCTTTTCTAATCGCGTCTGGTACTGCCGCGGCTTTGCCCATACCTATGCCAACTTTACCTTCCCCATCTCCAACAACCACAACGGCACTAAAGCTGAGATGCCTTCCACCTTTGACAACTTTTGATACCCTATTTATCTTAACGGTCCGTTCAGTTATCGGAGAATCTTCCTCATCACGACGACTTTGTTTTTCTACCATAATTTCTTCCTTAAGCAATTCCAGAGTATCCTGACACTAATTCAGCAAGACCCCTTATATTTTCAGCCCTCCACTTCTTGCCGCGTCCGCAACAGCTTTAATCCTACCGTGATATTTATACCCGCCACGATCAAAAACCGCCTCTTTTATCCCTTTGTCCTTAGCACGCTCAGCCAGAAGCTCACCCACATTTTTTGACAAATGAGTCTTGCCTTGCGTTGATCCTCCCTCCCTTATAGTCGGTTCCAGGCTGGATGCCGAAAACAAGGTTCTTCCCGAACTATCATCTATTGCTTGAACAGAAATGTTCTTGAGGCTTCGGTATACCGCTAACCGAGGCCTGTCTGCTGTGCCTGAAATTTTCCTTCGTAGCCGCTTGTGCCTTACTACCCTTCTTACTTTGCCACTCACTTGGGACATACTATGCTCTCCTGGCGCTCTTACCTGGCTTTAATCTGACAACTTCACCAGAGTAACGAATACCTTTACCTGTGTAAGCATTAGGGGGTCTAACCTTACGTATTTCAGCAGCCAATTGCCCGACTGCTTGCTTATCAATACCAGACACTGTGATCTGATTATTACCTTCAACTTTCAGTTCAACGCCTTCAGGCGGGTCTATATCCACGGTATGGCTCAACATCACGCTCAAAGTGATGCCTTTGCCTTTTTGTTGAACTCTGTATCCTACCCCTACAAGCTCTAAGTCCTTGCTGAACCCATTACTGACGCCAATTATCATATTGGCAAGTAGACTTCTTGTCAGACCATGAAATGCCTTATCTTGACTTTCATCAGTTGGCCTCGTGACTTTCACCACGTCATCCTCCTGCTTTATCTCCATACCGAAGTCAAACACACTTGTTATATCGCCCTTCGGGCCCTTAACAGAAACGTTTGGGCCACTTATTTTAATTTCAACCCCGTCAGGGATCTGAATGGGTTGATTACCAATCCGTGACATTAGACTAACTCTCCTTACCACACATAAAATAACACTTCTCCACCCACACTTTGCCGTCTGGCATTGTGCCCAGTCATCACCCCTTTATTTGTCGACACGACCGCGATTCCACGATTACCATACACAGATGGCACCTGATTCGTGCCCCGGTATACCCTTAGCCCAGGTCGACTTACCCTCTTAAGTCCTGTTATGGCCGATTCGCCCCTACCCCAGTAATTCAACTGTATTTCTATAGTGCTCTCAGGTGTTCCAGGAGCCTTTAAGTCATATCCACTTATGAAGCCCTCACTCTTGAGGATTTCAGCTATGGATATCTTCATTTTTGAGGCCGGCACATCCACCTGCTTATGACCAACCATTATTCCATTGCGCATGCGCGTAAGCATATCTGCTATCGGATCTGATGTTGACATGTTATTCCTTCACCAACTTGCTTTTTTCATACCAGGCAGATGTCCAAGATGCGCTAACTGCCTTACACATATACGGCACATTCCAAAAAACCGAACATATCCCCTTGGTCGGCCGCAACGATTACATCTATTGCGTACCCTCACTTCGTGTTTCGGCCCTCTTTTCCAACTCTCTATTTTAGATTTCTTAGGCACTCTTAATTATCCTATTGCTGAATTGAAATGAACGTTCTTTATGATCTAACAAACGGCATACCTATCAACTCGAGAAACCGCATACCTTCCTGATCATTAAAGGCTGAGGTTACAACTACAACCTGCAACCCTCTAATCCGATCAATACTGTTGTAATCAATTTCAGGAAAGATAGTGTGCTCGCTTATTCCTATTGAGCAGTTTCCTCTTCCGTCAAAACAGTTCCGCTGAATTCCTTGAAAGTCTCTGATCCTAGGCAAGGCTGCATTCAGGAGTCGGTCAACAAACTCATACATCCGCCTGCCCCTCAAGGTCACCTTGGCCCCGATTGGCATTCCCTCCCGTATCTTGAAACCAGCAATTGACTGACGAGCCTTCGTCGCGACTGGTTTCTGCCCAGTAATTTGAGCCAAATCGGCCATTACACTATCAAACGCTCTAGAATTTTGAAGAGATTCCCCCAAACCGACATTTATGACTACTTTTTCCAACCTCGGAACCTGCATCGTGCTACTGTATCCAAACTCCTTCACAAGTTCTGATGCGACTTCATTCCTTATTTTTTCCAAGAGCCTGGGAGGCTTAGATATCGTTGGCGTATCATTCATTCGATTACCTCTTTGCACCTCTTGCACGACCGACCCTTTGACCCGTCACCTAGGGTGCTTTTTATAACCCTCGCTGGGCTCTGGCAATGTGGGCATATAAGTGCCACATTCGAGACAGGAATGAAAGATTCTTTTTCTATTATTTCTGCGGCTCTCATGCCTTGAGCTTTCAGATGGCGCTTCACGATCTGAACACCATCAACCAAAACGCGTTGATGATCTGGATCAGCCTGTTGAACTGTCCCTCGCTTGCCCCTATCTCTTCCTTTTATAACCATCACTTCATCGTCTTTTTTTATACGCATCTATATAACCTCTGGTGCTAAGGAAACTATCCTCATAAAATCTTTGTCTCTCAGTTCCCTGGCCACAGGTCCGAAGATTCTGGTTCCCCTCGGCATCTTCTCATCGTTTATGATCACTGCTGCATTTTCATCAAACTTTATGTGTGATCCATCCTTCCGTCTGTGAGATTTGGAAGTCCTGACAACTACTGCCTTCACAACCTCACCCTTTTTTACCGCGGCTGCGGGAGCGGCATCCTTGACAGATGCAACTATTACATCCCCAAGCCAAGCATATTTCCTGCCGGAGCCACCAGGTACACCTATGCAGCTGATTACCCTAGCCCCGGAATTATCTGCGACCTTAAGTCTCGTATACTGCTGAATCATTTCAACACACCTTCAAATATCGTATTTAATGTATCTGGCACAATCATTCAGAAACATCCGTTGCTATTTCGCCAGGTTGAATATCAGCCAAATCACTTTTCTGTATAATCCTTGCTACTTTCCATCTCTTGACTTTAGACATGGGTCTTGTCTCTACTATTTCCACTGTGTCGCCTAGTGTGCATTCATTATTCTCGTCATGAGCCATGAATCGACTCCACTTGCGGACATTCTTCTTATACAAGCGATGAGGTTGACGCCACTGTGTTGAGACCACGATCGTTTTATCCATCTTCTCGCTGACAACCGTGCCAACCTTAACTTTCCTTCTTTCAAAACTCATGAGTATTCCTCTGAAATAGCTCGCTCCTGTATAACAGTTTTAATCTTAGCTATTCTTTTCTTCTTTTCCCCGATTTCATTAACGTTGACCAACTGCATGGTCGCATTTTGAAACCGCAAATTCATCAATTGCTCTTGAGCTGATTCAAGCTCTTCTGCAATATCTTCGCTACTTAGTATTCTTATATCATCAATTTCTGCCATTTTCAGATCCTTATACGCTACCGACCCCAGGTCGACTCACAACCTTCGTAGCCATGGGCATCTTAGATGATGCCAATGTGAGAGCATGCTTCGCCGTCTCCTCCGGTATCCCTGCCATTTCGAACAATACTTTCCCAGGCTTCACCACCGCGACCCAGTGATCCGGGGCACCTTTGCCTTTTCCCATTCTTGTCTCCGCCGCACGAGCCGTCACGCTTTTATCAGGAAACACTCTTATCCACATTCTTCCCCCGCGTCTGGCATATCGGGTCATCGCTCGCCGTGCTGCCTCTATCTGTCTTGACGTCACCCAGCAACTTTCAACGGCTTTAAGGCCATATTCTCCAAAATTGAGAGAACTGCCTGAAACAGCCAATCCTTTTCGACGACCCCTATGATGGTTTCTGTATTTAACTCTTTTGGGTTGCAGCATATTACCCAGCTGTCCTTTTTTCTAATTACCGTATGTCTTTACTTATCATCCGTTTGCTCGGACTCAGCAGGCACATCCTGCACCTTTGAATCATCGGATGCAGTCACTACGACCTGTATCGCAGGCACGTCAGCTTCAATTTGATCCGATTCATCATCTTCGCCATCAACATTAGAAGAAATTTCTCCAGCGATTGCAGGAGCCGTTATCTCACCTTTGCAGATCCAGACTTTAACACCTATGATCCCATACTCTGTGGCCGCCTCAGCCAATCCATAATCAATATCAGCTCGGAGAGTGTGTAATGGCACCCTACCTTCCATAGCTTTTTCAGCGCGTGCGATATCCGCTCCTGCAAGCCGTCCTGAACACGTAATCTTTATTCCCTCTGCTCCGGCTTGCATCGTCCTAGTTATGGCCTGTCTTATTGCTCGCCTAAACGCTATCCGCCTCTCCAATTGATCTGCCACATTTCTAGCGACCAAATATGCATCTAGTTCTGCTTGCCTAACTTCCTTGACGTTTAGCCTAGCGCGGCGGTTTCCTGTAAGTGTCTCTAGACTCTTTCTGAGTTCGTCTACTCTCTGCCCACCTCTACCGATAACAATTCCCGGACGAGCAGTATGTATGGTTACCGAAACTTCATTTGGATCACGTTCAATCTCAACTTTAGATATGCCGGCGTCAGGGTACATTGAATATACTGATCTTCGGATTCGCAAATCTTCATTGACTAAAGAAGCGTATTCGCCCTTGGCGTAATGGGCATACCACGTTGAGTCCCAGTCTCTTGTTATTCCTACCCTAAACCCGTTAGGATGTATCTTCTGACCCAATCTACTCTCCCTCCTCTGTGTCAACCACAACCGTTATGTGACTGCTTCTTCTGTTTATCCGGCCAACTCTACCTCGAGCTCGAGCACGGAATCTTTTTAACCTAGGCCCTTCATCAGCGAAAATTTCTACTATCCTAAGATCTTCAGACCTTGACATGATCTCATTTTCTGCATTAGATACAGCAGACTTAACAGTCTTCGCCACCCTTGCAGCAGCTGGTGACGTCATGAAACGAAGCGTGGTGATCGCCTCCGCCGCGTTCATACCTCTAACCAGATTAACAATCGGCTTTAGTTTTTTCACCGATATACCGGTATTTTTTGATTTTGCTTTTATAGACACAGAATATATTTCCTTACGATTTCCTTAGCCTATCCTAGAGGCCCGCTCTGATTTAGATGCATGCCCCCTAAAAGTTCTTGTTGGCGCAAATTCCCCCAACTTATGTCCAACCATGTTCTCAGTGATGAAAATTGGGACATGTCTGCGTCCGTCATGAACCGCTATAGTTAGCCCAAGCATATCAGGCATAATCATTGAGGCTCTGGCCCACGTACGAATCACTTCGCGGCTATTAGAAGAGATAGCTTTCTCCACCTTCCTCGCTAGCTTTGGATGGACGTATGGTCCTTTTTTTATTGATCTAGACATATTTTATCCTACACATTATTTCTGATACCTTCGGCGCACAATGAATTTCCCCGAAGGTTTGTTCTTCTTCCTTGTTCGATATCCTAACGCTGGTTTACCCCAAGGTGTTTTGGGTCCTGGCATACCGATGGGAGACCTTCCTTCGCCTCCACCATGCGGATGAGCATTCGGTGCCATAGCAACGCCCCTAACTTCAGGACGTTTGCCCAAATGGCGTTTCCGCCCAGCCTTACCCAACTTCACATTTTTGTTATCTACGGCACTTAACTGTCCAACAGATGCCATGCACTTACTCAACACGTTGCGCATTTCTCCGGAAGGAAGTCTCAGCAGAGTATATTTCCCTTCTTTCGCCAAAACCTGCGCTGAGCTACCGGCACTTCTAACTATTTGTCCACCTTTGCCGAGGGTGAGTTCCACATTATGCACGATCGTACCAGATGGAATATTAGTAAGTGGCAACGCATTTCCAGGCAATATTGGCGCCTCCTCCCCTGAGACCACTTCATGTCCAACCCGCAGTTGAACCGGTGCAAGAATATATCGCCAATCCCCATTTTCAAATTTAATGAGTGCTATGCGTGAAGACCTATTTGGGTCATATTCAATTGAATCAACCTTTCCAGTCACACCATAGTTATCGCGTCTAAAATCGATGACTCTGTATCTTCTTTTATGACCACCACCTCTATGGCGAACTGTGAGCCTACCTGAAGAATTCCGACCACCTGTTTTCTTCAATGGGCGCACCAACGACTTTTTAGGCTTGTCCCTGGTTATGTCAT
Source organism: uncultured Dehalococcoidia bacterium (assembly GCA_964435605.1). Lineage (GTDB taxonomy): Bacteria > Chloroflexota > Dehalococcoidia > Lucifugimonadales > UBA826. Next base: position 4,659 of record CAYTAN010000011.1, on the reverse strand, counting down.
CGGTTGTCTGGAGTACAAGACCTCTTTGGCCGGGAGTTATAGGTTTTCTAGTTTTTAAAGGCATTAAACTCCCTCGAACAATGTTATGGAATCACCGGGGGCAATTGTCACTATTGCCTTCTTCCAAGATTTCTTCTGTGTTACACGTGGACCAAACCGTTTGGTTTTTCCTTTTATATTAAGCGTATTAACTTTGACAACCTTAACGTCGAATATACTTTCTACTGCCTGTTTTATCTCAAGTTTGCTTGATCCCACTGCCACCTCAAACGAATATCGCCTATCTTCCTGCATCAACGTTGATTTTTCAGTAACTATTGGGCGCCTCAATATGGAGTACTTGTTTAGCTTGCTCATTCTGCGGTCACCTCAATCTCATTCTGTTCTTCGTCAAACCCTACCGTTTGTCCTCGGTACACACCGGACCAAATCTCCTCTATCTTTCGAACAGCTGGAATCGTAAGTAAAACACGCTTTTTATTGATCAAATCAAGAGCATTTATTAAACCTGCAGGCAGTGTTTTTACCCTGGGTATATTTCTAGACCCTTTGATTACTTTTTCATTTGAATTGTCGTCTACAACCAAGCATGAACCCTCTATTCCAATAGAATTCAGCACCGCTGCCATTTCTTTGGTTTTCCCATTCTCCAGATTAAGTTCATCAACAATAACCAAGCTTCCATTTCTTAACTTATCGGAGAGGACCGACAACATTGCTATACGTCTCATTTTCTTTGGTGTATTTTGCCTGTAACTTCTTGGGGTCGGGCCGAACGCGCGACCACCACCAACCCAAATCGGAGACCTGATGGAACCTTGCCTGGAGCGACCGGAATGTTTCTGCGGCCTTGGTTTCGCACCACCACCTGACACCTCAGACCTATTTTTAGTTTTGGCAGTTCCTTGTCTTTTATTAGCAAGTTGACCGACCATAACTTGATGGACTAATGCCGATTTTTCAGGCACGCCGAAAATATCATCCCGGACATCTATTTCGCCCGCATCCACACCATTTTGGTTAATTACATTGACTATCAATCTTCTATCTCTTTCGATTCGATTTCTTTATCAGCAACAATGATTCTCTACTGCCTGGAACCGACCCTTTGACAAAAATTAAGTTCCGATCCGGATCTGAAACTACTACCTCTAGATTCTTTACAGTTACCCTTTCTCCGCCCATCCTACCAGCCATCCTCATACCCTTTATAACGCGGCCAGGAGTGGTCCCGGCGCCAATAGAACCAGGGGCGCGATGCCTATCCGATTGCCCATGGGTCTTTGGTCCTCCTCTAAAATTGTATCTTTTCACACCGCCCTGAAATCCCTTACCTTTGGACGTGCCGGTCACATCAACTTTGTCCCCCACTTCAAACATACCTACATCTATTTGGTCACCTATAGTTATGTCACTTTCATCGTCACATCCAAACTCCCTGAGATACCTAAAAGATTGGCCACCAGATTTTTTCAGATGGCCCTTCAACGGAGAATTGGATTTTCTGGTTGGTTCGAATCCTAGCTGGACACCAACATAACCATCCCTATCAACCGTTTTTATCTCAGTAACCGTGCACGGACCTGCCTGAATCGCGGTCACTTCATCAGAACTGCCATCTTCATGGAAGTATTGCGTCCCACCTATTATTTTTCCTAACATTCCTTGCAAAGTCATATTTTCTCTCTGATTACCTACAGTTTGATTGCTATGTCAACACCGGCAGGCATATCCAAATTTGTTAAAGAATCGATCGTTTTAGAAGTCGGGCTATGGATGTCGATTAGCCTATTGTGTGTTCGTATTTCAAAATGTTCTCTTGAGTCCTTATCAATATGAGGCGCTCTCAACACGCAAAATCGTTTGATAGAGGTAGGCAGAGGAACCGGCCCTGCGACTTGAGCTCCAGTACGTTCTGCAGTCTCAACAATCTGAACAGCAGATTGGTCGAGAATCCTATGATCAAATGCTTTTAGAATAACTCGAATTTTTTGGGCGTTTTGTACCATTTAACTTCCTTAGGCCGACTGAGCTTCTACAACAGACTCAGGGGCCTCCAAATATTTATCAAATTCCATTGAATATCCTGCACGTCCTTGTGTAATAGAGCGTAAGTCATTCGCGTAGCCGAAACTCTCTGCTAAAGGCAAAGCAGCTTTGACTATTTGCGTATCGCCTTGCGCATCAATACTCTCTACCCCTGCTCTTCTTCGCCCAAGGTCTCCGATCACTTCACCGAGGTAGTCCTCCGGAGTCACAACTTCCAGCTTCATAACCGGTTCCAAAACAACCGGGCTGCATCTATCAACAGCTGTTCTTGCCGCCATGGAACCGGCAATTTCAAAAGAAACTTTAGAAGAATCTACATCATGATAAGTACCATCTATAAGGCGAACCAAAAGGTCGATCACAGGAAATCCAGATTTGGGACCATTTTTTAGCGCTCCACGGACTCCGTCTTCCACCGATGATATGTATTCAGTCGGGATAGCTCCGCCTCTTATTTTGTTCTCGAACTGGACCCCATCACCCCTTTCTAATGGCTCCATCTCGATGATCACATGCCCGTACTGCCCATGGCCACCTGATTGCCTAACGAACTTGCCTTCAGCAGTAGTGTTCTTTCTGATCGTTTCCCTGAAAGCAACTTTGGGCCTACCGACATTGGCTTCTACTTTGAATTCTCGTTTCATCCTATCTGTCAGGATTTCCAAATGTAGTTCACCCATGCCAGACATCACCGTTTGTCCAGTTTCGTCGTCATAAATAATCGTGAAGGTCGGGTCTTCGTCTGACAATTTAACTAAGGCGTCGGACAATTTATCCTGATCCACCCTTGCCTTTGGCTCTATTGACACAGAAACGACCGGGTCAGGAAATTCTATTTTTTCCAGTAATATAGGATCCTCAATCGAACTGATTGTTTCACCTGTGGTGGTGTCTTTCAATCCGATCGCCGCAGCTATCTCTCCAGCGAAAACCTCTTCCACATCTTCCCGTTGATCCGCGTGCATTTTGACTATACGTCCAAGCCTCTCCCTATCTCCAGTAACAGTGTTCAGAACACCCGCACCGGACTTGGCGCTGCCAGAATAAACCCTAAAATATACCAGTCGTCCTATGAAAGGATCCGTGACAGTCTTGAACGCCAGTGCGGAAAAAGGCTCATCATTATTTGCTGCTCTAGAAATCGTCTCCTCGGTGCCGGGAATTACTCCTTCGACTGCTGGAACATCCAATGGAGATGGTAGATATTCTCCAATCGCATCGAGCAACGGTTGGACGCATTTGTTTTTAAGCGCTGTTCCGCATAGTACGGGCACAATCTTATTAGAAATGGTGGCCGTTCGTATGGCGTTTTTTAGATCCTGATCGCTGATTTCCTCTTCCATTAGAAATTTTTCGAGCAAGACTTCATCTTCTTCTGCCACTTTCTCGATCATTTCTGCTCTTCTGACTGCAAACTCTTCTTTAAATTCTTCGGGAACTCCACCCTCGGACATCTCCCCTTCGTCATCAAATGTAAAGGACTTCCCCTCCACCAAATCAATGACTCCATAGAACTGATCTTCACTACCCATAGGAACTTGTATTGGTACAGGGTTCGCCTTCAATCTCTGTATTATCGTACCAATGGCGTGATAATAATCTCCTCCCACTTTATCCATCTTATTTATGAAACATATCCGAGGCACTTGATATTTATCAGCCTGTCGCCACACTGTCTCGGATTGGGGTTGGACTCCTGCAACAGAATCAAAGACGACTATCCCGCCATCCAGCACTCTCAAGCTTCTCTCCACCTCGGCCGTAAAATCGACGTGCCCTGGGGTATCGATTATGTTTAAGTCCCAGTCCTTCCACTGTGTCGCTGTCGCAGCAGAAACAATTGTGATTCCTCTTTCCCTTTCCTGATCCATCCAATCGGTAGCGGTATTTCCATCATCTACAGTACCCAATTTATGAATCCGTCCTGAAAAATACAGAACTCTTTCAGACACGGTTGTTTTACCTGCGTCTATATGCGCAATAAAACCTATATTTCTAGTTTGTTTTAAGGAATTTTGTGCCACTGTCTGTATCCTTCAACACGCACTAAATGTAAATTACCAACGATAATGGGCAAAGGCTCTATTGGCTTCTGCCATCCTGAAAACCTCTTCTTTGCGCCTTACAGCGGCACCTTGCCCTCTGGAGGCATCCAGGAGTTCAGCAGACAGTTTCTCTGCCATACCTCTCCCAGACCTCTGACGAGCCCCAGTGACGATCCACCTCATTGCCAAAGCGAGCCTTCTGGCCGGCCTCACCTCAGCCGGAACTTGGTAGTTCGCTCCACCCACTCTTCTAGACCGAACCTCAATCATGGGTGTAGAGTTCCGGATAGCCTGTTCAAATACCTCAAACCCTGACTTTCCGCCTTCTTGCTCAGCAAGTTCAATTGCGGAATAGACAATTCTCTGAGCCACTGTCTTCTTGCCGTTTAACATCACATTATTGATGAACTTAGCCAGATCTACGCTGTTATATCTGGGGTCAGGCAATATTTTTCTTATCTCTGCTCGTCGTCTACGTGCCATTTATAAATCCCGCTTATTCATTCCTTGTTCCATACTTACTTCTACCCCTTTTTCGATCCTGAACCCCACCGGTATCAAGAAC
>CAYTAN010000010.1:16063-18852 GCA_964435605.1 uncultured Dehalococcoidia bacterium | reverse complement strand
GTGGTTGAAGCTAGCGGAGTGACCAAAACAATCGCTGTAAGCTTGATGAAAATAGCCAATGATATTCGTTGGATGGGATCAGGCCCTAGAGGTGGGTTTGGGGAAATTGAACTTCCCGAAGTTCAGCCTGGCAGTTCTATAATGCCAGGGAAGGTCAATCCTGTCATCCCGGAGTCTGTATGCCAAGTAGCAGCACAAGTTATAGGAAATGACGCCACCGTCTCAATAGCCGGACAATCGGGAAATTTCGAAATTAACGTGATGATGCCAGTTGCAGCTTATAATTTGCTGCAGTCCATAGATTTAATATCTAGTGCTTCTGAAAACTTGGCTGTCCAATGCATAGATGGCTTGAAATCAACCTCCAAAGGACCAGAGATGGTAGAAAAAGGCTTAGCTATCGTAACGACTTTAGTCCCCTATATTGGATACGATCGATCGGCCGAATTAGCACATAAAGCTCAAAAAACAGGGCTGACAATCAAAGAAATAGCTTTAGTGGAAACAGACCTCTCAGCTGAGCAACTGGATACTATACTGGACCCAGAATCTATGACTGAGCCTGGAGTGTCCGGGGTATCAGTAGGCTGATTATTTGATCAGATTCCTTACAAACCCAATCTGAGATTCCCTGCCTTTAAGTTGGTCATTTAATAGTGCAGCTAAAGTCTGGGACAACAAGTTTCCAACAATGGGGCCTGGTTCAACACCTAGAGATATTACATCGTCTCCATTAATTGAAAGCTGTCGGTCCTTTAATTTATCGGTGAATAACTTGATTTGTGCGGATTTCACTTTACTAAGACAGAGAATTCCTACACGAAGAGCTTCTTCTGGCACTGCTATCAAATTCAGATATATATCTGAATTTGATAGGCTTTCTTCCAAATTTTCTAACACCCTTAGACCTGACAATGCACCTATAACACTTTTGGGCATATCCAGAGCGTGAGCTATTGTTTCACGATATTCAGGACTACAAGAAAACAACAATAGACAAGAAATTTCAGTATTATTCCAATTTCCTATGTCTTCAATCTCGGAAACTTTTTTCAAATCCTCGGGGAAATACATTTCAGGATGTATCACCTTTAATATCCCCATCGAATCTAGAGCTTGAAGCATCGGTATCCGCTTTGGTTCATAGCAAATCCGAATGAGTTCATTTGATATCCTCGAACCGGACACATGATGAATTTCCTTGACCCCTTTTTTTAAAAGATTCTTTGTCTCCTTTTCTATCGTAAACCCAAGCCGTTCTGAATACTTTATAGCTCTGAATATTCTTGTGCAGTCATCTAAAAAACTTCGATGATGAAGAATCCTCAAAAGCTTTTCATCCATATCCCTAAAACCGTGATTCAAATCAATTACAGGCCCCAATTCACCCGGTAAAATTGGCATTGCCATTGAGTTTATGGTGAAGTCTCTCCTCATCAAGTCGTCATTAATGGTAGAGTGCATTATGCTGGGTAGGGCGCCATTTCGTTTATAGACTTCCGATCTGGTAATGGCAACGTCAATCGTTTCTTCACCAAGGACAATTTTGCATGTCCCAAATTCTGAATATGCCAATATTTCTGCACAAAAAGCTGTTCGCAAATAATCACAAAATTCTTGTATATTACCGGACTCAATACACACATCAAGATCGTCAATTCTACTTCCCAAAATTAAATCTCTGACAGACCCCCCCACTAAATATGCACTTATTGACCTATCAGCGGCAGCATCCCCAATCATCGTGAGGGCTTTTCGCTGACTTTCCGATAAAAGTTCGTTGTAACAGTTTTGTAAACTCATCAAATTGACCTGAACAAACCGAATAAAATTACTCACATTAACTAAAAAATTATTAAAATTAACACTAAGGAAAAGCGTTTGAATTCACATCATACATAATGAAGTATAAACTGAACCAAATATCGATCAGGAAACGTTCACCACAAATAAGGATTGATTGATCGTGAATTTCTGTGAGAAGTGTGGAAGAAAACTAACATTTATATATTCTGACAAAGCAACAAGACATTTTTGCGATCAATGTCATCAAATCAAGTATCTGGACCCAAAAGTCGCGGTAGTGGTTTTGGTCAGTAAAAACAGCAATTTACTCTTAGTAAAAAGAGCGATCGAACCTAATTTAGGGAAATGGAGTTTTCCTTCCGGATATGTTGATAGAGGTGAAGAGGTTGAAGCTGCATCGATCAGGGAGGTAAAAGAAGAAACAAATCTAGACATAAAAATCCGAGACTTGATAGGTGTTTATTCAGGTAAAGGACCTGTCATTTTAGTTGTTCACTCAGCCACCGAGTTTCTAGGAACTCCGATCCCAAACGATGAGGTAAGCGAAATAAGATGGTTCCCCATCAACGACCTGCCTGATCTCCCTTTCCCTCATGACAACGATATAATGGAGGACTATCTATTGAAATTCTCGTAGGCCCGTTTGAATATCCCGTACCTAGGTTCGTCAGAAGATCCAAGCGGAGTAATATTCACCAATTCCCAGCCCTTTTCTCCCATCACTTTCAATAATGCAGTTGAGTAATCTACTCCTCCAGAATCAGATTCAGATTTCAACTTAACAACATCATACTCCCAGGCAGACACTGTACTAGGAATATCAAAATCTTCCGCGTATTCTAACTGCTGAAGTTCTTCCTCTGTAACCTCAGCCCATGAATCTTCCGGAAGCGGTCGCTGACATTCATCACATGCGCTAGCAGGGCCTAGCGAATAGCCTCCGCAATCGGGACAAAAATATATTTTCATAAAACTCTCAAAAT
>CAYTAN010000010.1:0-15963 GCA_964435605.1 uncultured Dehalococcoidia bacterium | reverse complement strand
AGCGAATAGCCTCCGCAATCGGGACAAAAATATATTTTCATAAAACTCTCAAAATGGAACTAAAACTCACTACAACGCCATTATTTAAATGGCTTTCATCTAAAAACCAGTGCGATTATAAAATGAATCCGATGAATATGCATATAGTAACTGGTCAGACAATCCTAATATTCCCCCAAGAATATATATTTTTCGGGTTTATAACTATGACAGGGCAACCTGGCCTCAAATAATCTCCATACTGTCGATATTTGTCCCTCAGTAAGTCTTCTCCATATTCTCTCTCAATTCCACCAGTCTCCACTCGGGCTTCGCCTCGAATCAGCACGTACGCTAATTGTTCCCAGTCCTCTGTGTATTCATCAAATAAAACGGAAACTTTCGGATTCTTTCTAATGTTTTTTACTCTTTTTAAAGTATTGAAATCGCCAGATTTTGGCTTACTATCTATCGCACTATAAATATTCAAATCGTTGCCTATTTCAAAGCAAATCGGAATCACATGTGGCTGAGCATTTTGATCAGAAGTGGCGAATCTTGCAACTCTAAAGCTCGAAACAAATTTTTTTATTTCAGAATTCATTCCTGAATGAAATTTTTTCAAAGTTTTTAAACTCCAATCCATATCCGTCTGCCATTTCTCATGACAAACCGGCCAAATCCAGGGTAAGGGAAATGTCCTGCAGAGACCAAAGTATTATCTTCCTCGAATCGAGTCACTAACCTATTTCTGGTTTCTCTTGATAAGTCGCCATTAATATCAAATATAGGATTCCAGTCTGTGTGATGAGCTTGAGCCGGAGTGTGAGCGACATCACCTAAGACCACAAAACATTCGTTATTTGAAGTAATTAAAAACGAGGTATGACCGGGAGTATGACCGGGAGAATATAACGTAGAAATTTCAGGTATTACATCAAATTCTTTGTCCATCAACACTAATTGACCATCATTCATCAACGGAATCACTTGATTTTTAACATGATCTGCATTCTTCAAAATCTCGGGTTGAGTCCAGTAATCCCAATCCAGTTTTGGGGCGTAGTAAGTCGCCTTCCTAAATGTAGGCTTCCCATCACTTATATTCCATCCCACGTGATCTGGGTGCAAATGAGTGATCAAAACCATATCTACTTGGGAAGGAGATATCCCGATTTCTTCCAATTGTTCCAACAAGGTAGCGTCTGCTCCTTGTAGTCCCGTGTCAACTATGATCGTCTTACCACGCACCCTTATCACAGTAGTCCCAAATCTGGGATGGATATGGCCTTCATCATCCGTAAGCTCAGGATAGTGAGACCAGTCTTCAACTGATGAATCTGTAAAAACCGTAAGCGGATCCATATCCCCATAGCCATCAGAAACAGCAATTATTTCCACATCACCGACTTTTATAGTGTCCATTAGATTTACCTCAATGATAATTAGTTCAATTCACGACTGGTATCCTGAGTATTTAACGTACGTATGCACTATTTTAATAACTGAACTGAAGAATCCAATTAACTATCCAAGGGAGGTAAAATTCATATTGTACAAATGGGCGTACAAGCCTTTCTTATCCATCAACTCTGAATGGTCTCCCACCTCTATAATCTCCCCTTCTTGTAGGACCACTATCTTATCCGCGCCTCTTATCGTGGAAAGTCGGTGAGCTATGACAATAGCAGTTCTTCCCTTAAGGATTCTTCTTAGAGCCGATTGAATCACCAATTCGGTGTGACTATCAATACTGGCCGTAGCCTCATCCAATATCAAAATTTTGGGATCGGCGACCACTGCTCTGGCAAAACTAATCAACTGTCGTTGCCCCAAGCTTAGGTTATTGCCCCTTTCACTAAGATATGTATCGTATCCATCAGGGAGTTCGACAATGAATTCATGCGCTCCTACTGCCTTTGACGCTTCAAGCATTTGATCATCTGTAGCTTCCCGATATTTATATTTGATGTTTTCACTTACGCTTCCAGAGAACAGATAGGGATCCTGAAGGACCGTACTTATCTGGCTCACTAATGAGTCTCTGGAAACAGTACGAATATCTATCCCATCAACCGTAATCGTCCCGTTGCCTTCCTCAACCTCATACAAACGAGACAAAAGAGATATTATGCTCGTCTTTCCAGCGCCGGTCGGACCAACTACTGCTACAGTTTCTCCCGCATTCACGATCAGGTTTATACCTTTAAGTACCTCCTCACCTTCAACATAACTAAAGTGCACGTCTCTAAACTCAACCTCACCTTTGACCTCTTCCATAGGGGGGGCATCTGGTCTTTCGATCATGTCAGGAACCCTATCCATGAGATCAAAAATCCTAGATCCAGACGCCATAGACCTTTGAAGTTGAGTGTATTGCATGGTCAAGTTTCTTATGGGGTCAAAAAACCTCTGTATATACATCACAAATGCAACCAACACACCAACTTCCAAAGTACCTAGACCAACCATTTTGGCACCAAAAAACAATGCCAACCCAATTGACAAAGATGTCAATATATCAACACCAGGCATAAGCCCGGCAGAGTAGCGACCCGCCAAGATATTTGCCCACCTATGATCCACATTCTTACCATCAAATATCTCTAAATTTCTTTTTTGCCTGTTTAATCCGATAACAACCCTTACACCAGATATATTCTCATTAAAAGCGGCATTAACTATGGAAATACATCTCCTAATCTCCACAAATGATCGCCGAGCAAACCTTTGCCAAACCACCATAATTATCATCAACAAAGGAATAACGACCATGGTAATAAGACCCAATTTCACATTCAGAACCAACAGCGCTGCTACTATGCCAAACAGGCTCAAAAGTTCACCTAAAGTCATTACTACTAAAGCGCTGAACTCCTGCAACGCGCCAACATCACCTTGCACTCTGGACATCAACCGGCCAACTTCTGTCTTATCAAAATAACTTAGTGATTGTTTCTGGACATGCCCAAATAGGGCCCTCCTAAGACTGAAAAGAACCCCCTGTCCCACTTTTTCCATCGCAAATTGCTGCAAGTAATTGGTACCCCAGTTAATTAAAGCCACAACCATGAACGCAATTACAATTAAATTAAGACCATCCCAATCTTTAGCCACTATGTAATCATCAATAGCAAGGGCAATCATCCACGGTACTGCGACCTGAGTGATGGTATATATGATCATAGCCACAACAGATATTATCGCCATTTTTTTATAAGGAGCTATAAACGGTCCTAGTCTCAGAATTACCCTTTGGTCATATGCCGACCCAAACACTTCTTCATCTGCCTGACCCCGAGCGGCCGAGTGTCCTCCTAATCCTAAGTTCATTGAGCAATACCGCCTTCCATCGGTCCGGTTGCCAGATTTATATCGCGTAGGACCTCTTCCTGAGGCTTAAGCTGTAAATCATATATTTCTTTATAATGACCCTGCCGATTCAGTAGCTCATTATGGGTTCCTTCTTCGATTATCTTCCCGCTCTCCAGCACGATTATGCGATCTGCTTTATGGACGGTGCTGAGTCTATTTGCTATCACAAAAGTAGTCCGACCCTCCATTACTGATTCCATTGCCTTGCGTATGTCATCTTCTGTTTGCGCGTCCACACTTGACGTAGAATCATCCAGAACCAATACCGGAGGGTCCAACAACACAGCACGAGCAATGGACATTCTCTGCCGCTGTCCACCAGATAGGGTTGATCCTCTCTCCCCAACGTACGTATCGAATCCATCGTCCAGGGAATCAATATAGGGCGTCATCTGTGCAATATCGGTGGCTTTCCTGATCTCATCTTCCTCAGAATTCTCATTACCATACGCCACATTTTCCCTCAATGTTGTAGTGAATAAAAATACATCTTGCTGAACCACACCAACGTTTGCTCTCAGCGATTTCAATTCATATTCTCTTATGTCTGCCCCATCCACTAATATTCTCCCCTTTGTTGGATCATAAAACCTCGGAAGCAAATTTATGATGCTGGTTTTACCGCTGCCAGGGCCTCCTAATAATGCAATCACTTCCCCAGGACTAGCCTTAATATTGAGGTCGGTGAGTACTTCTCTCTTACCGTCGTAAGAGAAAGAGACATTTTCAAAAACAACATGTCCCTTTGGCCGAGGCATGAGAATAGCATTCTTTTTTTCCACAACTGGGGATTTTGTGTCCAAAATCTCAAACATTCTCTCCCCAGCAGACGCAGCTCTTGCATATGAATTTACTAACCAACCAGACATCCGGACTGGCATCGCCAAAATCTGCAGATAAAAAATAAACTCTGCCAGATCTCCTGGAGTCATCGTACCGCTTATTACCTGCCTTCCTCCGTACCATAAGATCAATCCTATTGAAACTAGAAAAGAAAACAGCATGAATGAAGTGCTCGAAGCACGCAATCGTTCCGCCTTGATATAGATCTCTTGAACTTCTTGATTTTTGTATGAAAATTTCACTTCTTCATGTCTTTCAGAAGCAAACGACTTAACCACACGCATACCAGAAAAATTTTCTTGCAGAATTGTACTCAATTCCGCCATTTTTTCTTGAACCTGTAACCAAAGTGCTCTCATTTTTAATCTAACTGAGCTCGTATAAAGGGCGACGATAGGCATGAAACTTATACTTAACAATCCAAGTTTCCAGTCGGCAATTAGTAAAACAGTCGCGACAATTATGAACAACCCAACAAAATATGGAGCTCTTACTAAGCCCATATTTATAAACATCCTTATATTTTCAACATCCGTGATAGCCCGGGACATTAAATTCCCTGTATGGTAACTATCGTGAAATGAGAAGCTTTGATGCTGCACGTGATCATAAAAACGATTTCTCAGGTCATATGAGACATACTGTGACAAAGACTCCGCCAAGTAAGTTTGTCCATAAGACAACACTCCTCTTACTACACCGAGAATCATAATAATGATTACTGATTTAAGCACAGCTGATTCAGAAATGGGTTCGTCCAGCATCAAAGGTTGTGCTATATCATCAATCGCGTCCCCAAAAAATCTGGGGAGATATACATAGGCAATCATCGCTCCCGCTGTGCACACATAAGCGAAAATCAACCTGTATTTGTAGTTAAGGGCGATTTTCACAATTCTGAATATATGATGCATACTTTTAAGGCGGAATTCTCCAATTTATCTAGAATAGAGCAGATCAAAGACAATGAGATGGCGTAGCCATTGTATTACTGAATCCCATTACTGTCGCAAGGTATTTGAATCCCATTTCTTGACATTTTATTCATGTTTCATATCGGACTTTTTCACCCTATGTATTTTCAATACTGAACATGTCGGCAGCTAAGAAGAGAACAAAATTTCGAAATTTGCGTGCAAATCAATTTGATATAAGCTATCACTAAATAAATGGGGCAAATTGAAAATATAGGAAGTCTCTATATTGAACAATCAAAAGTTGTCTTCCAACAATTTTAGTATTAGAAAGATGGTTAGAGACGACATTGAACAACTTAGCGCTATTGAACAAGATGCTTTCCCCGAATTATTTCCTCCTACCTCATTTGAAAGGGAATACAGAAAGTCCCATTCCAGCGTAATAGTGGCCGAAATGGATATCAATTTGACCAAACACATCACGTCAGAAACTGATTTATCGAAAACTAATTATAAAAATGGGTATACAGGCTGGCACGTGGGAGACCGATTCATCGCTGGCATGCTAGTCAACTGGTGCATGGCAGGTGAAAACCACATCATCTCAATTGGGGTTAGAAGAGGGTATAGAAAAATTGGTATCGGGAAACTCTTGCTACATTCCCTGATAGAAATGACAATCAATAGTGACATTCGAATCCTGACTCTGGAAGTAAGGAGGTCGAATTCAGTCGCAATCAACCTGTACCAAAAGCTTGGCTTCCAGATTGTTGGTACACGGAAGAAATATTATTCCGATAACAGAGAAGATGCATTAATAATGACCTTGCATGATGCATGAAAAATTATGAAATACTAAAAAATACCTGATGTTTCCGGCATCAGATGATTTTATAATGACCCAGGAGCGGTCCTCTTTCTTTGACATTCCTCGCTCTGCTATAATTTCGCAGCACTTATCTCTAAGTGAGAGCTTTTGGTGCGTGTATAAAACGAAAAAAGAGATAGAAAAAGGTAACGAGATATGGTTCAAGAAGCGGTCCCGCAAAACGATCAGCCTGATCCAGTGGGATCTGGGGAAGCTCAACAGGCACCGATTTCAATGAGAACTTTGCTAGAGGCAGGAGTTCACTTCGGTGCACAAAAACGACGTTGGAACCCCAAAATGGGACAATATATCTTTACCGACCGTAACGGAATACATATCATCGACCTTCAACAGACGCTTGATCTGATAGAAGATGCGGCGAATTTTCTGAGCAACGTCGCCAGTGAAGGCAAAAAAATTCTGATGGTTGGGACAAAAAAACAGGCGCAAGACACTATCGTATTGGAAGCGGAACGCAGTAGTTCTTTTTATATTTCCAACAGATGGTTAGGCGGAACATTAACTAACTTTAGAACCATACAATCACGGATCGATTACTTAGTCGACCTTGAAACAAAGCGTGATAATGGAGAGTTTGCCCACTTAACTAAAAAAGAAAGCTTAAAACGCGAGGAGCAAATCGCCAAACTCAACAGAAATTTGGGCGGCATTAAAGACATGACTGAAATGCCTGGAGCTCTTTTCATCATAGATATCGGGAAAGAGGAAATAGCTGTTGCTGAAGCCGTCAGAGTAGGAATCCCGATAGTGGCATTGGTCGACTCCGACTGCAACCCAGACATGATCGACCACACCATACCCGGTAATGATGACGCTATTAGGTCTATCAGATTGATTGCGGCGCGAATGTCAGATGCAATAATAGAAGGCCAAAATCGCAGGCTGGGAGAGCAACCTGATGAAACACAACAGTCTGCAACGCGTATGGTTACCTATTCAACCGTCACAGAAGAAGACTCAGTGGAACTAGAGAACGAAGTAGAACCGGAAGTGGCGTCTGCAACGATCGGCGGGGATGCCAGCGACGATACAAACAAAGTTGATATAGAAGAAAGTCAATAAATCACAAGCGACATTTGGCCCGCAAAACATAGCTTGGTATTACATAAGGAATCAGGTTTTTTTAGTGACAATTACCACCGAACAAATAAAAGAATTGAGATCCCGGACAAGCGCCGGTGTTATGGATTGTAAAAAAGCTTTGGAGGAATGTAAGGGAGATCTCGAATCAGCAGAATCTCTCCTCAAAGAAAAAGGCATCGCCTCTGCGGCAAAAAAAGCTGGGCGAGACACCAATCAGGGATTGATAGAAACATATATTCACAGTGGTGGAAGAATCGCTGCAATGGTAGAAGTGAATTGTGAAACAGACTTTGTTGCGAGAACCAAAGACTTTGAAAGTTTGGCACACGACATTGCTATGCAAATAGCCGCAATGGACCCGTCATACGTTGGCAAGGATGACAATCCGAATAAAAATGATCTACCCGAAGAGTCATATCTGCTCAACCAACCTTTCATAAAAGATCCGTCGAAAAGCATACAAGACGTGATAAATGAAACCGTAGGAAAGCTGGGAGAAAATATACGAGTTCGTAGATTTCAACGATTTTCTCTAGGGGAGTAACCCAGTCATATAATGCCGAAAACCACTTATAAACGCATATTACTAAAATTAAGTGGTGAATCTCTCAAAGGTCATCGAAGCCATGGTGTAGACCCTGACGCTCTAGACTATATGGCAGGGGAGATCAAGTCTGTCACCGCTCTAGGAATCGAGCTTGGGATTGTTGTGGGAGGCGGCAACATCTGGAGGGGATCCGAAGCTGAAATAGAAGGAATGGACAGGGCCACTGCCGACTACGCGGGAATGCTCGCCACAGTAATTAGCGCCCTTGCCCTACAGGATTCACTAGAGAGAAAACATAGATTAGATACTAGGACGTTGAGTGCAGTAAACATACAGCAGGTAGCTGAACCGTATATACGCCGTCGAGCCATTCGTCATCTGGAGAAAGGCCGCATTGTACTTTTTGCAGCAGGCACAGGAAACCCTTTTGTCACGACAGATACCGGATCGGCATTAAGAGCCCTAGAAATGGAAGCAGATGCTCTGTTAATGGCCAAAAACGATGTTGACGGTGTCTATGATAAGGACCCTAAGAAATATGAGGATGCAAAGAAATTTGATCATATTACTTACCTAAATGCTATTGAGAAAAGGCTTGGAGTTATGGACAGCACCGCGTTGTCTTTATGCATGGAACATAATGTTCCTATCGTAGTATTTGACTTATTTGAAAAAGGAAACCTTGAAAAAATAGTAACGGGACAAAAAGTCGGGACATTGGTAACTGACAGCAAGGAGAATTGAATAATGGAATCCACAGATGACATTCTTTTGACTACCGAAGAGCGTATGGAAAAAAGTGTCGCTTCTCTTAAAAGAGAACTACTAAGCGTGCGGACAGGACGCGCCTCTACTGGCTTAATAGAAAATATAAATGTGGACTATTACGGCAGCCTTACACCACTCAATCAACTCTCATCAATCAGCATTCCAGAAGCCAGAACAATAATCGTACAACCTTGGGACAAGGAGTCTTTATCGGAAATTGAAAAAAGTATTCTAAAGTCGGATCTAGGGTTAACACCTAATAATGATGGTAATGTGATTCGGATCAATGTACCGGAACTTACAGAGGAACGGCGTAGAGAAATGGTGAAAATTGTTGGAGGCATAGTTGAGCAGTCCAACGTATCTGTAAGAAATATCAGACGCGACAGTCTGGAGAAATTTAGGTCATTGGAAAAAAATAAAGAGATATCTCAAGACATAAGCCGAAAAGCGCAACAAGACTTGCAGAAATTAACAGATTCATTCACAGATAGCATGGATGTTATCAAGACCGAGAAAGAAAAAGAAATCCTCCAAATATAGACATTCCCAGTCTGAAAAATGAAAACTTTTCCCTCAAAAAACATCCAACATGTAGCTGTAATTATGGACGGCAACGGTAGATGGGCCAACGAAAAAAAAATGCCCAGAAGCGCGGGGCATAGAGCCGGCGCATCCAATGTCCGTAGGGTCGTAAACAAATTTAAAAATAGCGGGTTGAAATACCTCACTTTATATGCATTCTCCACAGAAAATTGGGCCCGTCCCGAACATGAAATCGATACGATAATGGAACTCTTGGTATCAACTGCGAATAACCAACTTGCTGACCTAGACGAGTCCAACATTAAGATCGTCCATATCGGCGATAAGATGGGATTGGACCCGAAAGTGAAAAGGTCGATAGAAACTTGTGAGGACATCACTCGTGATAACACGGAAATGACGCTCTGCATCGCATTTAATTACGGTGGAAGAGCTGAGCTGCTAAACGCCATAAAAATATTACTGTCCGATCCGAATATAAAAGATCATCCAGATGAAGAACTTATAGAAAAACACTTATATACCCACAACATACCTGATCCAGATTTAATAATTCGTACGGCTGGAGAAATGCGCCTGAGCAACTTCCTTATATGGCAGTCAGCATACTCAGAATACTATTCAACGGAAACGTTGTGGCCTGATTTCGACGAACATGAAATAGAACTAGCTTTACACGCATATAAACTTAGAACTAGAAAATATGGAACCATATCAGAATAAACCAACCCAGGTTTATAATCTTATCGCCTAGAAAGGATCCATTTTGTAATTTGAAAAAAAGATTTTTGAGCGCAACTGTTTTTCTCCCTGTAATAATTCTTTTAAGTATCGCAGGCGGATATTTTTTTCTCTTACTAATTGCATTCACAGCGTTTATGGCGGCTTATGAATGCAACAAAATTTTAGAAATAAGAAATACAGAATCCGTCCCGTTTTTATCGGGTATATTTTCAACAATTTTCGTCATAGCAACGTACCTTTTATTATCTATCTCTAATTACACAAATGTTATTGCTTTAACTATGTCGATTGCTTCAGTTGCATCGATGACTTGGATGCTCTACTTATTAGAATCAACACCCAAATTTATCCATAACGTAGCAGGTTTAATCGCGCCTGCTCTATACACTGGCGGCATACTTACAATGGCCGTTATGCTAAGAGAAGATAAAAATGGGCTGGCTCTAATATTTTATTTGATCACTCTGACAAGCGCGGTTGACACAGGGGCCTACCTTATAGGAAAACTTACCGGTAAAACCCCATTTTTTCCACAAATAAGTCCCTCCAAGACATGGGAAGGATCCATTGGAGGAATGATATGTGCCGTAACAGCATCGGTTTTGTTTGGTATTGTGGCCTCCGAAACGAACGTGTTAGACATATCCCTACCTCACTCTGTGCTTGTTGGAATATTAATCGGATTTTCCGGACAAATTGGTGACTTATACGAATCATCATTGAAGCGTAAGTCCCAAGTAAAAGATTCAGGAGCTCTGATACCAGGACATGGAGGTGTCTTGGATCGTATAGACTCGGTTATTTTCAACATACCTGTGATATATTATTCAGTGAAATGGTTAATCGAATAACTGGAGTATCAGTATTAGGCTCCACGGGCTCTGTGGGCACCCAAACATTAGATGTTATTAGGTCATTCTCTGATCGATTCAAAGTTGTTGGTTTGGCCGCCAGTCAAAGCTATGATTCACTGCGACAGCAGGTCTTGGAATTTGCTCCAGAATTTGTGTCATGTAACCAAGAACATATGCCTTTGAAGTTTCTTTGCGGCAGTAACGCAAGCCTGACTGACATAGAAACGGTAGCCACCAATGAGGGATCAGACATAGTAGTAATTGCCACCACAGGACATGTCGCTCTCAAACCAATTCTGAACTGCATTTCACTTAAAAAAAATATAGCTATTGCTAACAAAGAATCCATTGTGATGGCGGGAGATATACTGACGGAGCAGGCTTCACATAATATGGCTAAACTGATGCCGTTAGACAGCGAACCGAGCGCAATTTGGCAATGCTTACAAGGCGAATCATCACCGATTTCAAAATTGGTGATTACTGCTTCAGGCGGGGCATTGAGAAAAGTCCCAACTGACTCCATTCCGAAGGCAAAAATACATCAGGTTCTAAATCATCCCACGTGGAATATGGGTACAAAAATAACTGTAGATTCTGCAACTATGATGAATAAAGCATTCGAAGTTATAGAGGCCAAATGGTTGTTTGCCGTGCCCTGGGACAAAATAGACGTTATTATTCATCCCCAGAGCATAATACATTCGATGGTAGAATTTGAGGATGGTTCAACTAAAGCTCAGCTGAGTCCTCCAAACATGAAATTGCCGATCCAATATGCTTTGTTCCATCCTGAAAGGCAGGAAAACAAACATTCTCCCAGCCTAGACTTAGAAACCATAAGCAAACTTACCTTTGAGCCAATGGACCCAGATAGGTATCCGTGCTTTAATATGGCACTTGATTACGCAAAAAAAGGCAACACTTGGCCTTCAGTGCTCACGGGAGCTGACGATGGAGCAGTCCAGAGATTCATCGAAGGGAAAATCAGCTTCGGCGAAATACCCAAATTAATAGAAAATACTCTTACCTCACATACGGAGATTGTAAACCCAGACGTTGACCAAAGGATTGAGGCCGCAAATTGGGGTTATGAAAAATCACTGGAATTATCTAGTTAAAAATGATTGACTTACCCGGCTGGCTGTTAGTAATCCCTATATTGGCATTTTTGGTTTTTGTGCATGAACTCGGCCATTTCCTGTGCGCAAAAAAATTCAACATCAAAGTGACAGAATTTGGATTTGGATTCCCTCCCAGATTATACGGGTTTAGGTATGGGGAAACTTTGTACTCACTCAACCTGATACCTATAGGAGGATTTGTAAAAATGGTCGGGGAAGAAGATCCCACAGACCCCCGAAGTTTTGCAAATCAAAGCGTGATCGCCCGCGTCATAGTACTTTGCGCAGGATCATTTATGAATGTAGTTATACCGATCATAATATTTACTACTTTATTAATTCTACCTCACGATACCATCACAGGTGATGTCACCATAGGAAGCGTAGCACCTCAATCGCCAGCACAAAAATCAGGATTAAAAGAAGGTGATGTCATAGTGAGGATAAATGACATGCCGGTCGACAGCCACACCGATTTAATAACCTCACTTAAAGAATCAAAAGGCAAAGCAACACAATTACTGGTCAGAAGAAGTAAAAACGTATCTGGCATGGCGGCATCACCTGAATTCAGTTCAATCGAAGTAGTCGAACTAACCCCCAGAACAAACATACCTAAGCTGAAAGTTGTAGCCGAAGTTGTAGACCCATCAAAAGAAGTTTCACTAAAGGAAGCAAAAGCATACCAAAGCACCCTAAAAATAGGAGACACCCTTACTCAAGGTGCTGTAGGAGTACTAATTGGAACAGCCAATCCAAAAATCGTAAAAGAGCAACTTCCAATATGGAGCGCTATACCAACCTCGGTAGAAAAAATAATTTTCGTTGTTACTTCTACCTTCTCCGGTGTTTCTAATTGGATGTCTGAGGGCGACGATCCAGGGTTTGCCGGTCCTATAGGGATAGCTCAGGTAACTGACCAGGTATCAAAGATAGGAATTGCTCCAATATTTGAATTAACGGCATTAATTAGCATAAGCCTTGCCATAGTGAATATCCTTCCGATACCAGCTCTCGATGGTGGACGTCTTTTATTTGTTCTAATAGAAGCCGTACGGGGAGGGAAAAGAATATCTCCTAAAAAGGAGGGGGTTATACACATGGCAGGATTTGCCGTGCTCATAGCTTTGATATTATTGATGAGCTATGTTGATATTTCAAGAATTATTACAGGGGAATCCCTTATTAACTAGACGATCTTGTAATTGTAGGATCTACATATGAATCGAAGAGTAACCCAATCTCTGTTCGTCGGCGATGTTCAAATCGGCGGTGATGCCTCGGTATCCGTTCAGTCCATGACCAAGACTGATACAAGAGACGTAAAGGCAACCGTCGAACAGATAAGGAGATTGGAAGATGTCGGCTGTGAAATCATTCGATGTGCAATTCCCGACATGGAAGCTGCTAAAGCAGTCACAGAAATTAAGGCACAGATAAATATTCCTCTAGTTGCAGATATTCATTTCCATTATCAATTAGCACTGGAAGTCTTAAAAAACGGGGCTGACTGCCTAAGGCTCAACCCTGGAAACATACGAGATAAAGATCGTGTAAAACAGATAGCCGCTGAAGCCAAAGTGCGAAATGTCCCTATCCGGATCGGGGTGAACTTTGGAAGCCTACCGCCTGTCGGGGGGATAGGAAAAACCAGAGGTACTTCTCGACATAAAGACGGTGTTAATCTGTTACCCGTAGTGGCAGAAAATCAGAATTCATATTCACTGGTCGACCATATGGTAGACACAGGTTTATGGGAAATAAGCATATTAGAAAGTCTAGACTTCGACCTCATTAAAATATCTTTAAAAGCTTTTGACATTCAGACCACCGTAGAATCCTACCGCACATTATCAAAAATGGTTCCTTACCCAATGCATCTTGGAATCACTGAGGCTGGGACCGCCAAATCAGGAAGCATCCGAAGTGCCATAGGTATAGGCGCGTTGCTTTATGAAGGAATCGGCGACACTATCCGCGTAAGCCTTTCAGACGAGCCAGAAGAGGAAGTTTACACAGGAATAGAAATACTTAAAGCTTTGAATCTAAGAAAAGCGGGTGCAGTACTGGTGGCATGCCCAAGCTGTGGTAGAGCAGACGTAGACATAAGAGAGTTAGCAAACAAAGTTGACTCACTTCTGAAAGACACAAAAACTCCTCTTAAAATTGCCGTAATGGGCTGCGAAGTTAATGGACCTGGAGAAGCCAAGGATGCTGATATCGGCATTGCTGCAGGTGTTGGAAAAGCTGTTATCTTCAAAAAAGGAGAAAAAGCTCGAGTAGTACAAGAATCCGAGATGCTTAATGCCTTGATGGAGGAAATCAAACAACATGAAGACTCCATCCTAAAATAAACCCACTAGCAACTTATTTGACGGAAATAAAATATGAGAATGTCGAACTTATTTGGCAGAACCTTGAGAAATGCGCCATCTGACGCTGAATTCGTCAGCCATAGATTATTAGTCCAGTCCGGCATGATTCATCAAGTATCTGCCGGAGTATATAGTTATCTACCATTAGCATGGAAATCCTTAAAAAAGATAGAAGCTATTATCAGAGATGCCCTGGATTCTACGGGCGCCCAAGAAGTCAAATTAGGGATACTACAACCACGTGAAATGTGGCAAATGTCTGGAAGAGATGAAATTTATGGCCCAGACATGATTCGTCTAAACGATCGTAGAGATAAGGAACTTGTGCTACCCCCAACAAACGAAGAGCTAATCACTGAAACCGCAAAGACTATGATAAATAGCTACAAGGATTTACCTATAAATCTTTATCAAATTCAAACGAAATTTCGTGATGAAGCACGTCCAAGAGGCGGATTAATAAGAGTAAAAGAATTCGACATGATGGATGCATATAGCTTCGACGCAGACGAAGACGGTTTGGATAAGAGCTATGATCTGATGTTGAACGCCTACAAAACAGCCTTCAAAGAATGTGGGATAACCACTGTTGTAGTCGATGCGGATAGTGGCGCGATCGGCGGGAAAGACTCAAAAGAATTCGTTCTGATGTCTGAATCTGGAGAAGATACTGTAGTTTTGTGCTCAGACTGTGAGTATGCTGCCAACGACGAAAAAGCTACGTTTAGAAAAGAAATGATTACGATGCCCGCAAAAGTCGAAGGTTTAAATGAAGTACACACACCAGGAATAAAAACAATCTCGAAGTTAACCGAGTTTCTCAATATTACTCCTGAACAAACAATGAAAATCGTTCTGTACATGGCTGACGAGAGCCTTATATTCGCTGTCACTAGAGGTGATCTAGACATTAATGAAGTAAAACTGAAAAACACGTTAAAGGCAACAGACTTAAGACTCGCAGAACAGACAGAAATAGAAAATGTAAATATACTCCCTGGATTCGCCTCACCGATAGGACACGAAAATTTCACCGTCGTCATAGATGATTCAATACCCCATGGCCGTAACTACGTGGGTGGAGCAAATAAAATTGATTACCATTTGGAAAACATCAACTATCCCAGGGATTTCAAAGCTGACTTTGAAGCAGATATATCCGTCGCCAAAGAAGGTTATTCATGCCCACGATGTGAGGGGAAACTGATAACACGTAGGGGAATAGAGTTAGGCCATATTTTTAAATTGGGAACCAGATATTCAGACAGTATGGGGGCGGTATATACCGACAAAGACGGAAACTCCCGCAGTATGGTTATGGGTTGCTACGGAATAGGAATAGGAAGGATACTGGCTGGAAGCATCGAAGAACATTCTGATGATAAGGGAATTATTTTCCCAAAAGCGATCGCACCATATGAGGTTCTGATTGTTGGGCTCAACACCAATGATGATGAAACAAAATCTACCGCATCTGAACTATATGAGAAGCTGACGAAATCAGGACTCGAAGTTTTATACGATGATCGGGACGAAACTGCCGGAGTAAAATTCAACGACGCAGACCTCATTGGGATCCCCATACGAATAGTCGTCAGTAATAGAAATCTCAAAAACAATGTTTTTGAGATTAAAAGGCGATGCGATGAGAAAGGCAGCTTGGTTCCTCGTGACGTCATAGAAGCAAGTGTAAATGAAATGCTTTCCTCTCTAGAAGTTTGAAAAAATGAAAAAAATCTGGAAAGGCCAACTAAAATGTCCGATCGTACTGGGATTTGACTTGGATGGCGTCAGTGGAGTTATCAACCGAGATCCAACGTCGAGAAACCTACCAAGCCTAATGTCCATGAGGGATTATGGCCCGCTGATTGCAACTCCAAGAATCCTAGATTTATTAGACCAACATCAGATCAAAGCTT
>CAYTAN010000009.1:12588-18897 GCA_964435605.1 uncultured Dehalococcoidia bacterium | reverse complement strand
GGAAAAGTGATACTGCCTGAATTTATCATCAGTGTTTTGTCTCTATATTCGAGCCTCTCTTGATGGGTATGGCCAGATATCATTATGTCGACGGGGTGCGGGAACATTTTTTGCAGATGTTCAACTGGTCGGAATTGCCCTTCTAAACTGTGGATCATTCCTATTTTCCATCCGGTAACCTCAAGTGTTTGAACTTCTTTCATTCGGGGGTCTGGAATAGGGTCGTTATTGCCAGTTGAACAAAGTACTGGAGCAAATTGCTCGCACCAGTCTAGAACTATAGGAGAGGTTAGATCTCCCCCGTGGAGAATCAAGTCTACGGATTTTAGGAACTTCCCAGGCAGTGGCCCTAATTCTTCTAATGTACGTATTCGTCCTGGCAGGTGAGTATCTGTAATAAGTCCTATTTTCATCCTAACGACTATAGTTACAGATCTTCTCTAGTGCAACAAGGGTTTGGATTGAAAAAACCCGTAAATCAGATATATGAAGTCTCTGAATGTGTGATTGACGCCTGAAAGTGCGTATGCTAACTTGCCTTTAGTGCCATTCAATTAAAACATTCTAGTCATAGTAAGGAAAAGGTCTATGTCCCAAAAAAGGGAAGCAGCAGTTGTCGGAATACATGAATACCCCCTAAGAGTAGCTCCCGGAGTTAGCGCGCTACAGATAAAAGCAGAATCTGCTTCCAAGGCACTTGAAGATGCCGGACTGGCTTGGCAGGATGTTGATGCCGTTTATGATACTGGGACCCATCAAAACATAGGTGGTTTAGGTATATCGGAATATCTTGGATTGAAGCCTAGGTTGATCGATACTACTGCAGTTGGAGGGTCATCATACGAATTTCAAGCACATCATGCAGCAGAAATGATCGCAGCCGGTAAGGCAAGTGTAGCGCTACTAACCTACGGATCTACCTCGCACTCAGATAGGAGGGCTATAGGCACTGCCGGTGCGACAGGTCTTGGCTCGCCAACTCCATTCAATAACATGGAAGACCCTTGGGGTATGACGCTTATCTCTAATTACGGCATGGTCAAGGCGAGACATATGCACCAGTACGGAAGTACAGACGAACAATTTGCTCAAATTTCAGTTGCAACTCGGTATCATGCTATGCGCAATCCAGAGGCGGTAAAAGCCATGACTGATCTAGAGTTTGTCGGCATCAATGAAATCACCACACAGGATGTGATGGACTCGAGGACTATAGCGTGGCCATTACACTTGCTGGAATGTTGCATGGTCTCTGATGGCGGTGGCGCAGTTGTAATTGCGTCTAAGGAAGTGGCCGCAAATTGCCGTAAAAAACCAGTGTGGATAATAGGCGGGGCAGAAGCAACGAAATACCGTGAGAATGGAGGAGATATTACCGTGAGCGCAGGGGCTCAGTCAGGACCAAGAGCTTTTGCAGAGGCGGGGGTAAAGCCATCGGAGATAGACATCTTAATGGCATACGACTCTTTCTCAATTACGGTCATGTGTATGATTGAAGATCTAGGATTTTGTGCGAAAGGGGAAGGGGGGGATTATGTTAGTCAGGGGATACTAAAATTTGATGAAAATGGCGGTCCGGCCTTGAATACTGATGGAGGGGGGCTGTCATCAAATCATCCAGGTGAAAGAGGGATATTCTTGCTTTTGGAAGCCACTCGTCAATTAAGAGGAGAGTCGACATCTCAAGTAGCTCGGCCGGAATTGGCTGTTGCTGTTGGTAATGGCGGGGCACTCGGGTCAAGACATTCAACATCTGCAACCATACTTGCTGCGGACTGATTAAGAAGGAGTTTATCTAATGACACAAAGACCACAGCCCAGGTTCCCAGAACCTGACACTCAGGCTTTTTGGGATGCCACGAAAGAAAACAAACTTGTATATCAGGTCTGTGATGACTGTGGAGAAATTATTTTCTATCCGAGAGCTCACTGCCCGTCTTGTGGTGGACTTAACAACACCTGGAGGGAATCTTCTGGAGAAGGAACTGTCTATACTTACAGTGTTGTGATGCAGAGTAGACATCCTGCATTCAAAGATCTCGGTCCTTACGCAATTGCATACGTTGATTTGGATGAGGGCTTCAGAATCATGACGAATATTGTCAATGTTAAAGATCCCATTGAAGATATTGACTGTGGAATGAGAGTGAAAATTTCTTGGCATGACCAGGGAGATGGGGAGATAGCGCTCCCTATGTTTCGGCCTGTATAAAAGATATTTATTGTAAATTAGGTCCCTGATAACCCTGAATCTTAATTCAAAGTTTTTGTAAGAAAAACATGGACAAGTCAAACTTATCGTTAAGAGAAACTATGGCTTCATTACCAGATCTGTGGGATGAAGATTTGCTGCTCAAAATTCAAAAAGAGATTCGGCAATATCCGACTGAAATATTTGTTTTGGACGATGACCCGACGGGAGCTCAAACGGTAAGAGATGTCGCGGTTCTTACTGAGTGGTCCACTCAAGCCCTTTTGAAAGAATTTGACACTACTGAGAAGGCAACGTTTGTTTTGACAAATACGAGATCCAGAACGATGGAAGAGGCCTGTACCATAAACACAGAGGTAGGTAAAAATCTTCTAGAAGTTTCGCGCAAGAAAAACACACCGATTACAGTTATATCCCGTTCTGACTCAACATTGAGAGGGCACTTTCCTGAGGAAGTTGATGCATTGTCTAATGCTATGGGCTCAGAGCACGACGTGCTTCTTTTCATCCCGTATTTTGCTGAGGGTGGGAGATACACCGTAAACAATACGCAATATGTTTCTGAGGGAGACGTATTGGTACCTGCAGGAGAAACTCCTTATGCTGCTGATTCTGCTTTTGGGTATAAATCATCAAATCTATGTGAATGGATTGAGGAAAAAACCAAAGGTCAAGTTAAAGCATCTGAAGTTGAGACTATTTCGATAGAAGAAATACGACTTCAAGGTCCCGCATATGTCGAGAGAAAATTAAAAGATTTTCCGAAAGGGACAGTATGCGTTGTAAATGCTGCCGATATGAGAGATTTACATGTAGTCACTTTGGGGGTCATACGTGCTGAAAGAGCCGGGAAGAAGTTTTTGGTCAGGTCATCAGCATCTTTCGTTAAATCTCGAATTGGACAGGACGACTATGATTTATTAACTAGAGCTGAAATGTCGGAGTCAGATAACGGAGGCGCACTTATTTTGGTTGGGTCTCACGTCCCGGGCAGTACCAAACAGTTAGAAGAAGTACTGCAGCTTCCTGGTATGAAGGGAATAGAGTTGAAGGTTGCCCAAGTAATTGAAGGAATGGACGTTGTAAGCAACATCGTTGAGAAAGTAGATGAATTACTAACGCTTTCATCGGATGTGACTATTTACACAAGTAGAGAAGTTGTGACAGGCAGGTCCCCAGAGGAATATTTGGAAATAGGGGCTCGTGTCACAGACGCGATGACAGAAATTGTCAAAAAATTGACCGTTCAGCCCAGATACATAATATCTAAAGGCGGTATGACATCCTCTAATGTCACCACCAATGGTCTAGGTATGGTCAGGTCTTTAGTTCCGGGTCAAATTCTTCCTGGAGTTCTCGTGCTGCAGCTGGGTCCTGAATCGAAATATCCTGGTTCACGGTTGGTATTATTCCCCGGCAATGTTGGAGGTCCTTCAGCGATAGCTGATGTAGTCAATATAATGAATTCAAGCAACGGCTGACTAATAGCACATGTTAGCCAAAACTTCCGATATTCTTTCTGGGGCGTCTGATGGTGGTTATGCTGTTGGTGCCTTCAATGTGTATAACATGGAAGGTGCATTGGCGGTGGCTGAAGCTTCAGAATCTACCTCCATGCCTGCTATTATCCAATTACACCCAGGATCATTGAATCGAGGTGGAGAGGCTCTAATAAGTCTTTGCATAGCGGCTGCTGAAACAACATCTACGCCGATGTCTGTACATCTGGATCATTGTGATGACGAATCTTATATCTCTCGGGCATTGAAAATGGGAATGAATTCAGTAATGGTGGATGGGTCCAGGTTAGACTACTTGAGTAATGTTAATTTCACAAAAGAGATAACGAGACAAATTCATTCTGTCGGTGGCTTATCGGAAGCTGAATTGGGCAGACTTTCTGGTACTGAAGATGGACTTACCGTTCCGGAGTATGAAGAGAAATTGACAGATCCTGTACAAGCTAAAGAGTTTGTTGATATTACTGAGGTGGATTCATTGGCAGTTTGTATAGGAAATGTACATGGAAAATATATTGGTGAACCTAATCTGGATTTTGAAAGACTGAAATTAATTAACGAAAATTTGGATGTGCCACTAGTTATTCATGGTGGGTCGGGTCTTCCTGAATGGATGGTAGAAAAATGTGTTGATTTGGGTGTTCGCAAATTTAATGTAAACACGGAGATACGAGTGGCATATATAGAAAGGATCATGGAGTTGACCGCACATGCCGAGACTGAGTTGACGGTCTTAATATCGGATTCTATAAATGCCATGCGTGATGTAATTTCAAAGAAAATTAAACAATTTGGTGGCTTAACTTCATAGCAAACCATGGTTAAGAGGAGTCGAAAGTTTTGGAACTCTATTGTCTGAGGAAGTGATGCCTTTGGTTAAGGATTTATCTATTTAACGTAGCAGCTGTGACTGTAAGCACAGTTGGAACAACGTAAATCATACTGGGGATCCCCATGCTGGTCCAAAGTAGTACGAGGAATATGATCATAATTCCAGCAGCCGCCCATGAGTATGATCGCCAACGCCATAATATTCGTTTTTGTTCATTCCTATTGCTTCCACCCATCAGACAAGATATAGCGGTTACTAAGGTTATGGCCCAAGGGAATATAACTATGAAAAAAGCATCCGATCCATAAGCTTCAAATAGTGTCGCTCGCGAATTTATGCCTTGAGAAAATTGCGTTTGGGAAGTTATAGTCACCATCGTGCTTATGGTTGGAACAAGGATAAATATTATGGCAGAAAGGACCGTACTAATGTGCGCAACTGCAGCGACAAGGGTTGCTTTGCTAATGGTGGTGTTCAATGCTATTGGATACCTAATTTTTTCACTAGATCTGGGATAGTAGAACTGGTAGAACCACGTATAGATATGTCAGAAATTTCTGTCAAAGAGGTTTCTGACGGATTTAACTCGATAATTTTACCACCTCGGCTTTTTATCTCTTGAGGGAAAGATGCGGCAGGATAAACTGTGGCAGATGTTCCAACCATTAAAATGCAATCAGATTTGTTTGCTTGAACGACACACTCTTCTAAGACTGAACTTGGTATAGGCTCACCAAACATGACGGTGTCAGGTTTCATGACTCCACCACAATGTTGACAGCTTGGAGGTAGCGAATTTAACTTTTCAGAACAGCTGAGTTTCAAGATTCTACTTTCCAGTTCCACCCTAGGAGCTTTGAATTCACAACTGACACATCTGATATTAGCTCTGCTTCCATGTATCTCTGTTATATTTTTAGATCCTGCCGCATAGTGTAGTCCGTCAACATTTTGGGTTATTTGATGTTTTAATATTCCATTATGCTCAAGCTTATATAAAGCTAAATGTCCCTCATTCGGTTTTGCTTTGTCAATTACTTTCCTGAAATTGGTACGTTCGGGATCTTGTTGTTCGTCTAAGTTATTTATCCACCAAGATTTAGGGTTTTTTACAAAATTCTGGTATTGACTCGGCCCTGGTTCTCCATTTTTTGTCCAGAGCCCTCCTTTACCTCTAAAAGTTGGTATGCCACTCTCAGCCGATAGCCCTGCTCCCACAAGAGCTATGACATATGTCGATGCTTGAATTGTATTCGCAGCTTTTTCAATAGATGTTTCGTATGATCCATTCATTAACTATGGTTCTTTTGTCGCTGAATTTGAAATCATTGTCCCATGGTTAATTTCTAAAACGGTGGAGTTTTTGAAAAGCGATCTAGGTACCGATTCTGATTCCACCGATGTAACAATACACTGTTCATAGTTTTGTATTGTTTCAGCGATTTTTTCCTGCCGTGCGGCGTCAAGCTCTGACAATACATCGTCAAGTAGCAAAAGAGGGCTACTTAAGCGAGATTCTTGTAGGAATTGAGCTTCCGCGAACTTTAATGACAATATTGCAGTTCTGGATTGACCTCGTGAAGCATATCGATTGGCATCAAGTCCGTTTATTCGTATGAGTAAGTCATCTCTATGCGGGCCGAACGAAGTTGATCCTTGAGCGATATCCCTAGTCAAACATTCTTTTAACTTTTCCTTAAATATTCTACTGTCCACTTCTAAAAGTGTGTCTGTTCTGCTTTGCG